>PMOP01000335.1 GCA_003161495.1 Acidobacteriota bacterium
GTGTCAAAATTGTCGTTGGGCAAATCCGGCTGTCCGGCGCCCGCCTGGGCCAGAAGTTTCTTGTAACGATCCAGGCTCTGATTGAAGCTGGCCTCGAATAAACGCTCCGTAGCGGGCGTGGGCATTTTGAGCTGCAGCACTCGCAAGGGACCGATCTTTGGCAAAATCCGAACAAGAAAAGCCAGAAGTCTTTCGCGAAAGGTGGGCTCCTGATATTGCTTCCCCCAATTTTTCTGATAACTGGCGCGGGAAAGATTGTAGAGAAATTTTCTTCTGGTGATGCCGGGCTGATCTTTTTCGATATCGTTTTTCTTTAGGCTCCAGGCAATGCGCGTCGCTTTCGGAAGAAGCTGGCTGACATCGTGACGGTACGAACCGAGCACTTTTTCCTCGTTGGTAAGAACAACTTTCAAATCCAATCCGTAGGTTTCCTGAAAAGCTTGCTCCAGGAGCGGGGCCGAGACGTCAAACCCGATAAAATCATGGTAATTATCCGGCGCATAGCGGCCCTGCGCAACTTCCAGAACGTCGAATCCAAATTCAGTTTTTACGTGCGCCAGCCGGTCTTCTTCATACGTGACCGTGCTGCCGTATTTCTTTTCCAGCTTGGGATACAGCAGCGGGACCGCGCGATTGGTTCCAACGGGATGGCCGTCGCTGTCCGCGGCGTAGTGCGCGAGCGCCCCAAGCGCAAACGCGTAGCCGTCCAGATCCTGCGAATCGCGCAGCAGCGCCAGGACAAAATCGCCGCTTCGCACGTAATGCGTCAAGTCGCTGAAGAAAAAATTCCCGTGCGGATAGTACCCCATGTCCTGAATAATCGCTCCGCCATAGGCGTAGCCGTGCGCTTCCTTGAGTTGCGCCTCCGTCGAGTCAGGAAAACGCTTTACCAGCAGCGGGCGAATAGTGGTGTTCCACGCACTGTCAATAATCGCCTCATGCGCCAGGACGGCGTAGGCCGCAGCCTCGCTCGGCCAGCCCAGAAACAGCGCCAGCGCGATGATGATGGCGAAAATTTTTACAGCATAGGAATCGCGACGTACGGCTTTGCCCATTTCCACCTCTTTTTCATCTTAGCTTACTTCTGATCTGCCATCCTGAGAATTCGTTTGCTTCAAGGCAGGGCGTTGAATTTTGCAATTTGGCTTAGCCGGTTTGAAACCAGCATGGGCAATTTCTGATAGCGCCGCTTCATTGAGAAATTCTCTGTGCTCGCACAATGAACCTTCTTGGCGCGGGCCCCACGAAATAAAATGGGTAGCAGGTCACCAGGGTCAGGATGTCACGGCTAGAATGATCCAGCACTTTGGTATCCTCGGGTCCCACCACGTTAATCGAGTCCACTCGGTACCTGTAAGAACCTTCGAGCGTCGCCAAAGTGATTTCATCGTCCAGGCGCACATTGCGCAGCGCCCGAAAAAATGTGTCGCGATGACCAGCAATGGCGACATTTCCAGGCTGTCCAGGAAAGGCGGTGCCGGGAATGTGCCCGACTGCCCGGCGCAAAGTTCGAGCATCGGTGCCTTCCAGAATCATTGCAGCAACGCCGATCCGCGTTAACTCGATTTCCCCCAGGGTTTTTTCTGTTGAAGAATGAACGGACACGTCCTGAACGCGGCCCTTGCTTGTGATGGCAGGTTTGAAATCTTTCACTTGCTGTTGAAATTGCCGGGTTTCTCGGGCCTGGTAGAGTTTTGCGTCCAGCAGGATCATTCCGCAATAACCGAGAATCAGAATGCCGGCAGCGAAGAAAACGTTCCTGCTCCATCGCAAGAAGGAACGAGTACGCGCCGAAGGAGAAATTCTCCAATTAAGCATGTTCCTCACGGCCGGCCGCTCCCTGCATCGGTCATCGGAGAAACGCTTAACGGTGCGGAATATCCGGCGCGTGTGCTGACCGTTAAACGCCCGCGGCGCGAAACTTTCCGGGCCTTCACTTCGATCGCACGGAATGTACCGTCGGATTTGCTGTTGGCCGGCAAGTAGGAGATCGTGTACTGATTGCGGATGTCGTTCGCGATTTGCCGGCAAATTGGCAGAATTTCAGCGAGAGACTCCGGAAAGAATGACTCTCCGCCTGAGATTCGCGAGAACTGCTTGAGCACGCGCGGGTTTCGATCGTCGTCGTTGGCGTCATAAATGCCCAAGGTGTACAGGATGGCGCTGGACTGATTCACCATCGAGAGGATCTCAGCAAGCTTGTGTTTGCTGGCATTGTCCCCGCCGTCGCTGATCACGATCAAAACTTTTTTATCCCATTTGCCCTGCGTCAAATGGTCGAGGGCAACGGCCACGGCGTCGTAAAGCGCCGTCAGGCCGTCCGCTTTATTTTTGGACAAGGCCGCCTCCAGTTGCTGCTGGTTTCCGGTAAATGGCGTATTGGCCGGAAGACCCATCAAAACGTGCTCGTTGAAATTAACCACAAACACTTGATCCTCGGGATTGCTGGAGCGCGCGAATGCCAGGGCTGCGTTAATCACGTCGGAGCGCTTGGAACGCATGCTGCCGCTGTTATCGATCACCAGGCCCACCGTTACCGGTACATCTTCGTGGCTGAAGGACTCAATCTGTTGAGGGACTTTGTCTTCGAAGACCTGGAAATCTTCCTTGCCGAGTCCGGCGACTGGAGTGCCTTTGCGGTCCCGCACGGTGGCTCGCAAGACCACTAAATTCACACTCGTCCGAATCGCGTATCCATTCGGATGAGATTGCGCTGCCTGCGAGTTTTGTTGGGGCAGGGCAGCGCACGGGAGAACCATCGGAAAAAAGAACAGAAAAAAGAAATTCTTTCGAGCGAAATGTCGTTTCATGAGCTTGGCTCAATTTTAGTGACCGCGCCCATCGTATGCGCGCGCTGTAGGGATTCTGGGCGGCAGCCCGGAACTCGAGTCGTACCGCCCACGAGGGCAGGCCAAATTCACCTGCCCCGCAATCCATTTATGTGCTCTCTCCAATCTATGCGGCGAGCTTCATGACAAATACAAGTACAAAGCCTGCGCACACCGAAAGTAAGCCGATGAGTCCGGCGAGCGGCAATAAGCTGGCCGTTTGCGGCAACGCCTCCGCGACTTCTGTCTTTTCGGCAGGCGCTGCTGCCGGCGCTGTCACGGGAGCGCGCTGCGGCGGGGCCTCGACGACTTCGGTGACGGGAGCCTCTTCACCAGTGGGTTTGATGGCTTCGAGTTGAATGTTTTTCAAAACTTCAGCGGGTGGCACCGTATTTTCGATGGGCATTGCCAGGACAGGTTCGTTGACAATCTTGGCCAGTTCCAACGCGCGTTTCTTGGAGTAGACGAATTCCTGGCCGAAAGCGTTGTCGGGATAAAACCAGGCCTTGATCGCTTCGGGCTGGCCCTCGCCGCGTTCTTTGAACGTCATTACCGTCTTTTCCGTGGGCTTCAAGCGATAGTTGTTGATGGCGAGAATCGTGGTGATGATTTGGCTTCCGTCCGCGTTGAAAATTTGGACGATGTTGCGGTCGCCAAAGGATTCCAGCACTTTAAAAACATACGTGCCGGCCGGCAGGATCTGCGCGTCCACGCCGGGAACTTCAAACGGCTCGCTGAAGGTAATCACGGTTTTCTTGTCGAATGTATCGGCCCGGAGATTCGCCGCGAACACCATGGCGACCAGGGCGAAAGAACAGAGTAGCGCAACAACTTTGAATGTCTTCATATTTGAACTCCCTTTAGTAGATCGTTTCATCGGATATCTTATTTCGGTTTTACGATCGTGATCGCCGCACAGAAATCGGGGCGCTTCGGCTACGTGGCCGTCGGTTTTTTTAGGCCAACACTGTTGTTCCGCTTTAGGGAGATCCTCCTTTCACCAGATTCTGGCTGGCAGGAGGAGCTGTCCCATGTATAACATTTTTAATATTAGGATTCTGTTCAATACAAGACACGGATGGGACCAAATGCGATCAATGCGGAGCAGGGGGGCTCGCGACGTGCTGTGATCCCGTGTATTACGGAAAGTTCTTACAAGCCAGCGGAAGTAACGTGGAGAGAGCCGCGCCAAGCTTCACGGATACTTTTCAGATCCGTGAAGCTCGGCGTTTCTCTTGGGGACGACCTCATCGCTTTAGGTGAGACTTAAAGCGAAATGCTGATGGCAACTCCGGGACGGCCCGGGTACCTGCTGTCATATAAGTAATAACCATTGTCCGTATATGCAACGTAAACATTGTCGGTTTGATACCAGTCGTCTCCCCAGAATTCCGGATACGGGTCCACAACACTGAACCAATAACCGCCGTACTGGAAGCGCGGGAATCCGCCAACCTCCATAAAGGGAAGTCCGTAGACCCGGAACGAGTGACCTGAACCGTAGTAGCTGGTGAAATAGGTGTCAGGAATGCGGTAGCCGTTGTAGCCGCCGCG
>PMOP01000400.1 GCA_003161495.1 Acidobacteriota bacterium
GATCATCCTGAATACCAGCGTGGTCGACAGCAAAGGCACGATCGGTGCCACCGCCTACGCCGCTACCAAAGCGGCCTTGCGCTCGCTCGCCAGAACCGCCGCGGCCGAATTGACGTCGCGCGGCATCCGCGTGAACACGGTTGCGCCCGGCCCTATTGAAACGCCCATCTTCGGCCGCACCGGCCTGCCCCAGGAAGTCGTCGACCAATTTGCGAAAGATGTTCTGGAAAGGGTCCCGATGAAGCGTTTCGGACAGCCTGAGGAAGTGGCCGCCGCTGTCGCATTTTTGGCCTCGCAAGACGCGTCCTACATCACCGGCGTCGAGCTCAACGTCGATGGCGGAACAGGACAAATCTGATGGATATTGCTTATCTTGACTATTTTAGCCATTATGGCTAACATGACTATAACGAGCTAAGTCTGCTCCACACAGGAGAACGGCGTTGGCTATGCAGCGGAATCGTCAAAGACACAGGCCCGCGCCGGCGATTCGCAATCGCCAGGGCGTGGAACCAGTCACCATCAGCGCGACGAAGGCCAAGAACCGGCTTGGGGAATTGCTGGACAGCGTCATTCAGGGCGGCATGGTGCTCATCACCAGGCACGAAACTCCCAAGGCCGTCCTGCTTTCGATGGAGGAATACGCCGCCCTTTCCCGAGGGGCGCAATCGAGGCTGGACACTCTAAACGGAGAATTCGACGCCTTGCTGGCGCGGATGCAAACTCCTAAAGCGCGCGCCGGAATGAAGGCTGCGTTTGCCACCTCGCCGAAGCAACTTGGAAAAGCGGCAGTAGCGGCCGCTCGCAAACGTGATTGAACGCAATCGCATCCCCTGCATCTACGTTTTGGCCGGGACGAATGGCGCGGGCAAAAGCAGCCTGGGCGGCGCGATGCTCCTCGAAAGCGGCGCCGAATATTTCAATCCGGATGAAGCAGCACTACGGTTCCGAGCCGCGAATCCCGGAATGACCCAGGAAGAAGCGAACAGCGCCGCCTGGCGCCAGGGGAAACGATTGCTGGAACGCGCCATTTCCGGGCGGTTGGATTTTGCTTTCGAAACGACGCTGGGAGGAAGCACGATTTCCGGCCTGCTCGATCAAGCCCTCTCCCAAAAAATAGAAGTCCGCATCTGGTACGTGGGGCTGGCCACTCCTGAACTCCATATCGCCCGCGTGCATTCCAGGGTCGCTGCAGGCGGGCACGATATCCCCGAAGCCAAGATCCGCGAGCGGTACGACAATAGCCGGCTAAATCTTGTGGACCTCATGCCGAAACTCACCGAGCTTCGCGTCTATGACAACAGTGAGGAGGGTGATCCGCGAAGAGGCGTGGCCCCGCGGCCAATACTTCTGCTTCACATGGACCGCGGGAAGATTGTGGATTCGTGCGAACTGGCCAAGACTCCAGAATGGGCCAAACCCATTCTGGCGATGGCGATGAAACTCGCGCATAAATAGTAGCAAGCGTGGAATGGAATGATCGACCATAAATATGGTAGCATGAGGCGATGAGAACGACCGTGGACATACCGGACCCCGTTTACCGCCGGCTGAAATCACGCGCCGCAAGCGAAGGCAGTTCCGCGAAAGAATTGATCCTGCGGGGCGTGGAGCAGATCTTGAAAGGGCCTCGGCGGAAACGCGGCCGGAGGGTAAAACTTCCGCTCGTGCCATCGAAGGAGCCCGGGACGCTCCACCTCGACAATGCCAAAATCTACGACCTCATTTCTTTTCCCTGACATCAACGTCTGGATCGCGCTCACGATTGAGAGGCACGTCCACCACGTGCGAGCGACGAAATGGTTCGACTCCCTTGGCGACTCAGGCCGCCTGTTCTTTTGCAGATTCACGCAACTGGGATTGCTGCGACTCCTGACCCTCGAGGCGGTGATGGGCCAGAAGGAAGTGATGGCTCAAGCGGAAGCATGGAAAACGTATGACCGCTGGCTGCAGGATGAACGAATCGGTTTTCTGGACGAGCCTCCGGAGATCGAAGCCGCGTTTCGCGGTTTAACGCAGTCGGGTCAAGCCGCTCCGAAGGATTGGGCCGATTCCTACCTTGCCGCGTTTGCCCTGGCGGCTCAATTGACCTTTGTAACGTTCGATCAGGCGTTTTCAAGCAAGACAAAACAGCTTGCCCTTCTCAAGCCTTAACGAAAAAGCCTGGAAATAGGTGAAGGATTACAGCAAATCCCCGAATTCGTCATTCGTCAGGTCTGCCTGCTCGATGATCGGCTCGAGGGTTCCGCGCTTCAAATCCTTGTTGTGGAAAGGTACTGTTAGGCGCATGCAGACATGCCCACATCAGATGCCGAGGGGTTCTTTGTGAAAAAAGACGGATACGCGGATTTTGAAGCGCTGAATCCATTTTTCGAAATCGTCCTCAGAGGCCTGAGCGGGCTGGTTGACGGGGAACACTATTTCGATACGTTCGCCGAGGACGCCATCTTCGAGTCCCGCTATCACTTTCCGGGCTGGCCTGCAACGATTCGAGGACGAGCCAATCTAATAGAAAACCTCTCGGGATACGGCAAGACGATCAAGCTTCACTCCGGCGACGCACTTGTTGTACATCGAACCCAGAATAATCGCGTCGTCATCCTCGAATACGAAGTGCACGGGAAGATTGTTTCAAGCGGCGCACCCTATGACAACAGACTAATCTCCGTTGTCACAATTGAGAACAGAAAGATCGTACATTGGAGGGACTACATGGACTCCCTAACCGCCTGGACGGCCCTGAATCCACGCGGGAAAGCAAGATAGAAGCCCCGCCCTTCCAACAGCGATGAACGGAGCGCCCACAAATTGAAGTTCCCGCAAAGCCCATGACGAGAATGTGTCGCAAAATGGGTCGAGCCTTACAGCAAATCCCTAAACTCGTCTGTGGTTAGACCTGCTTGCTCGATGATTGAGGCGAGAGTTCTGCGTTTCAAATCTTTATTGTGATACGGGAGAGTTACGCGCAGGTGCGGCTTCTCCGGATGCTTGAGGACATGATGGCTTCCTGAAGTGTGGTGGATGAAGAACCCTGCCCTGCCAAGCGCCCTCAAAACTTCCTTGGGCTTAACCGCAGGCAGGCGCTGACTCATGCGGGAATCGCGACGCTGATTTTCTCTTTTACCGGGTCTGAAACGAATTTCGGATCGCTCGGAATTGCTTCTCCGTCCTTCCGAAGACTTTCGAGATAAGCGCGAATGGCATCCTGGGCCATTTTTCGCGCTTCTGCCAAGGTATCTCCCTCTGTGACGAGGCCTGGAAGTGCTGGACACGTGACTACATAGCCGCCCTCGGCAGCCGGCTCAAAAAACACAGTGAAACTATACTCGCTTACGGTTTCCTGTTTCGACGTGTTGTGTTTTTTGTGCTTCATGGCTATCCTTGGCTGACAGGCGAGAATTACGTTTTGTCTTCGAATTCAGCGTATCACTCCATTTGGGGAAGTCAAACGGGAATGGCGAATGGTATCCGAGTGATTCATACTCCTAAACCGCTGATTGAGAAACGTATTGCGGAAGGTCTCGACGACATCCGGAAGGGCCGAGTGCACGGGCCGTTTCGATCTGTGCCAGCGCTTCTTCGGTCACTTCACCGGACCAAGAAAAACAAGAATACCTAGTGCGAGCGGGTTCTCCGTTTGATTTTTCGTGTCAAGGTCCGTGTAACTGCGATAAAAGCCCCGCACTTCCAACCCGAAGGACCGGCCATCCGTCCCAATTAGTTAAGACATGATAAAGTTAACAGCGAACATGGCTGACCAAAAGGAGTTTCGAGAGGTTGCACACAGCGGCGGGAAAGTAACAATTTCCGTAAAAGTTGACCCTGCGGGTCAAAAGAGATACCAACAAAAATGGGAGCACTGTAGACCCAATGCTGCAGCCCTATTCGCAGTATATGCAGTTCCACCCGGCTTGGTACTGTGCCAGGTAAATTTGGGAGGAATAGGTTCAACGCAAGACCAACCGCCAGTCCCAGGTTCCTTCCAGGTATTTATTTCTTCAGACAGTGAGGGTAAGTTCGGGCGACAGTGTCCAGTGTGCGGTGAATACTGGCGCAGTGACTTGGGTGCGCACGTTTGTCCGTACTGTGGCACTCAAGCGGACGTCGTCGCCTTCTTGACAATTGCCCAGAGATCTTACGTTGAGCAGTACTGCGCCAAGATGATTGAAGCCTTGGAAGTGGAAGTCGGCGGCGAATACGTCATTGACATGGACGCAGTAGCCGATGCGGCTGATGCCTCAGTTGGGGAGAAGCCTCCTTTCTACTACGTCGAGCTCAGCCAGCAAAATAGATTCACATGTAAAGCGTGCGACGGTTTTAACGACATTCTCGGGACGTTCGGCTACTGCACAGTATGTGGTACCAGAAATGATTTTCAAGAGTTGTCGGACAAGACTATCAAGCCTCTTCGAGATCGAATCAACGCTGGAGGACCTTACGAGGCATGTGTTCGCGACGCCGTTGCCGCGTTTGATTCCTTTGTAAGCCAATATGTTAAACAGCTAATCCGTCATGTTCCCTTGACTCCCGCCCGTAGGAACCGACTTGAAAATGGCCCCTTCCACAACTTACAGATGGTTGCAAAAGAACTCAAAACCACATTCGACATTGATATTCTAGATGGGCTTAAACCTGATGACATTGAATTCGGAAAACTCATGTTTTATCGTCGGCATGTATACGAACACGAAGGTGGCGAAGCAGATGAAGAATATATCGCCAAGAGCGGTGACAATACAGTCAAGCCAAAGCAGGCGCTTCGCGAAACCATTGAGTCGGCCCATCGGGTTGCGGCCACTGTTTTGAAGTTGGCCTCTAACCTTCATAATGGCTTTCACGAGATGATCCCGCCCTTGAAAGGACCTATTGAGGAATTTCGGAGGTATCAAGAACAGATTAAGAAGAGGCACGCCGGTGAGGATTAATCATCTGCGTAGTTCCCAAAATAGTTCAATTCAATACGCCTGAGGCTCTTCAAAGGCGGGTTCTTGGTTTTATTTCTCGTGCCTAGGTCAGGATAACTGCAATAAAAACCCCGCCCTTCCAACACCAAAGGACGGGGCACCCCAAATTCAAATCCCCGCAAAGCCCAGGCCACCCGACATGAAATTCATTTCCTGGCCGTATCTTTTGTCCACATACTGCTTCTATCGTCCAAACTGCTTCCATTGGGGACCACATCTCCCTCGTATTTGTAAGTTGTTTGTCCACCTTCGTCTGAGTAGGTAGCATTTATGATGACGGCTAGTTTGTTGGTCCCGCCTATGAATCCAATTTGTTGTTGGGGATTCGGCGTAGCATCAAAATGAAGGATGAAATTAAAGGGCGATGGAGCGAATGCGACCTCTCGCGTATCAATTGACCCTGGGATCGGCTCTCCATTTGATCTTATATCGGAGACTAAGTGAACGTTCACCCCCACGGTAGAAGTGTTTATAAGAGTGATTGTGATTTTAATCTCTCTTGTCGTCGTATCTTGCGTCACCTGACTGCCTGACGCAACAATAATTGGATGCGATGAAGGCATGGGTTTGGGGACTGGCGTGTTTGACGGAGTCGCGGGATGTGCCTTTGGCGACCTTGCTGGGGCGGGGGGTATTAACTTCTTATCAGAATTTGGAAAAAAAGTCGGATTTGATGGCGGTTCCGTATACATCGGCGGTTCAAACACCAACGGCATAGGATAAAGGCGGTCTTGTAGTTCCACAGGCGGCCAAGTAGTCACAGCAAGAATTGAAACTAAAAAACTAATTATCAGAATTGCAAAGAAAAAGCGAAGAACACTGAATTCCTGCGATACTCCAGTTTCTTCTAAGATGTTCAAGTTCCAAGATCGCTCTTTCACCCAATTCAAATCGGTTGCAATGAGAACCAAGCTAATGCCTACAGCAAGCCATAAAGCGCCGCGGACCAAAAGTTGCTTCGGGTCTAACAGGACAAGTAAAATGCCCACCACTATGCCGACCCAAATCCCCACGCGCGCTTCCTTTGAAAGAGACACCGTGCCCACATCATACACCTCCCCCTACACAAGATATTTCATCGCATACATATCTCACCTGTACTAATTCAGTTGGAAGAGATCGCTGAGTGATGGCCGAGCTATAGGGGAAAGCTTCTACTTCCGGACCGTTCTCCCGCTGCCAAAATACCGCAACGTTTGTTATGCTGGAATCGGAACGATTTAATCATACGAATTAGCATTGAGATCTACGCGTGATTTCCATTCACCCCATTTAACACCCGCGCCAGCACCTGCCCCGTATACGATTTTTTCACTTTGGCAACCTGCTCGGGCGTGCCTTGCGCTACGATGCGGCCGCCGCCTTCACCGCCTTCGGGGCCTAGATCGATGATCCAGTCGGCTTGCTTGATTACGTCGAGGTGGTGTTCGATGACGAGGACGGTGTTGCCGAGGTCGGCGAGGCGGTTCAGGACGTCGAGGAGTTTTTTTACGTCGTCGAAGTGCAGGCCTGTGGTGGGCTCGTCCAGGATGTAGAGGGTGCGGCCGGTCTGGCGTTTNNGCGAGTTTGATGCGCTGGGCTTCGCCGCCGGAAAGCGTGGTGGAGGATTGGCCGAGCTGGATGTAGCCGAGGCCGACGTCCACCAGCGTTTCGAGCTTCACGCGGATTTGCGGAATATTTTCCAGAATCTTTAACGCGTCCACGATTTGCATGTCCAGCAGGTCGGAAATCGAGTGGCCTTTGTAGCGCACGGAAAGCGTTTCCGCATTGTAGCGGCGGCCGCGGCAGACTTCGCAGGTGACGTACACGTCGGGGAGGAAATTCATTTCGATGCGGCGCAGGCCGCCGCCCTGGCAGGCTTCGCAGCGGCCGCC
>PMOP01000359.1 GCA_003161495.1 Acidobacteriota bacterium
ACCAAGGCCTATTGGGTGATTGCGGGGATCGGTGGCGGCGATCCGGCGGACGTATCGCTCGGCTCAGCCGTGTGGGCGAATCACGTAATCGATGGCGACATTGGCTATGAAATCGATGCGCGCGAAATTCCCGCGGACTGGCCCACTGGATTCGTACCTTTGCGCAAGACCCGGCCCTACGAGCAACCGCTGAAGGCGCAACTGGACGGCGAGGCATATACACTGAATCAGGACCTGGTGGCGTGGGCCTACCAGCTGACCAAGGACGTTCCCCTGGCGGACTCGGAGGAAATGCGCGCCTCGCGGGCGAGATATATCGGGTTTCCAAACGCGATGAAGCCGCCTTTTGTGACGCGCGGCGACACGCTGTCCGCCGGCACATTCTGGCACGGCACGCGCATGGATGAGTGGGCCAACGAATGGACGCGCTACTACACAGGCGGCCAGGGAAACTACATGGTCGCTGCCATGGAGGACACGGGCACGCTGCAGGCGCTCACATTCCTGGACCAGGCGGGACGCGCGGACCTGAAACGCGTGCTGGTGCTGCGCACCGTGAGCAACTACGACCGCGAAGCGCCCGGCTTGACTCCCGCGGAAAGCCTCAAGGACATGGCTGGCGGGAAATACGCGGCCTATATGCCCTCTCTGGAAGCAGCGGAACGCGTGGGCGACAAAGTGGTTCGCGATATTGTCGCGCATTGGGCCGAGCGCGAAACGAACATTCCTCGCGCCGCGCCATAGCCAGCGAGACCGAAAGGACAATAAGTATGTCCAGAAGAAGCTTTTGGCGGATCCCAAGCATCACCCCCGCTGCCGTCGCGCTCTTGCTCGCCGCGCCGATGCTTGCCCGCGCTCAGAATGAGGCCAAACGCGACGCCGCAGCGCCGGGAACAGCCGAGCAGCGCGCGGCCCGGGCATATGAAACCGCGCGCGGGAATCCGCTGGACCTCGAAGCGTTTCTTCGACGGATGCCCAAGGGCGCGGACCTGCATTATCACGAGTTCGGCGGCATCTACGCGGAATCGTGGATTCGCGAGGGAGCGGAAGACGGGCTGTGCATCGACCTCGCGCGGCATGCGTTCGTTGCAGCGCAGCCGAATTGTGGGGCGGGCCACGCGCCTGCCGCGAAGGCTTTCACGGACCAGAATCTTTACGACTCGCTCGTGAATGCGTTTTCGATGCGCAGCTTTGTGCCTACTTCCGGCACGAGCGGCCATGACCGTTTCTTCGACACGTTCGACAAATTTTTCCTGGCGGGGAATCACCATGCCGGCGAACGTCTGGACGAAATCGCTTCGCGCGCGGCCGCGCAGAACGAGCAGTATCTGGAAATCATGGTGACGCCCGATTTCAGCCACACCATCCAAATTGCGAAAGAAATCGGCTGGCGCGAGGATCTCGCGCAGCTGCGAGACGCGTTGCTTGCGCGCGGCTTGCGCGATGACGTTGCCGTCGCTCGGGCCGAACGGGACCAGGCCGAGGCCTCCCGCCGCGCTCTGGAGCACTGCGGCACACCCCAGGAAAAGCCCGCCTGCAAGGTCACGATCCGCTACATCTATCAGATTCTGCGTGACTTCCCGAAAGAGCAGGTCTTTGCGCAGACGCTCCTCGGCTTTGAAGTTGGCTCGGCCGATCCGCGTTTTGTGGGCCTCACGTACGTGCAGCCTGAGGACAACACCACCCCGATGGCCGATTACACCTTGCAAATGAAATTTATTGATTTCCTGCACGGCGTTTATCCCAAGCCGCACCTCAACTTGCACGCCGGAGAGCTTGCGCTGGGCCTCGTGCCGCCCGAGGGGCTTTGCTGCCACATTCGGCTGGCGGTCGAACTGGGCCACTCCGAACGGATCGGGCACGGCGTCGACGTGATGCACGAGGATCGCCCCTACGATTTGCTCAAAGAGATGGCGGCGAAACACGTGATGGTGGAGATCAATCTCACGAGCAATGACGTCATTCTGGGTGTAAAAGGAAAAGATCACCCGTTTCCGATTTATCGCAAATTCCATGTTCCGGTGGCGCTCTCCACGGATGACGAAGGGGTTTCGCGCATCGATATGACACATGAGTATGTGCGCGCTGCCGAAACTTATGCGCTCAGCTACACGGACCTGAAGCAGTTGGTCCGCACCGGGCTGGAACACAATTTTCTTCCGGGTGCGAGCTTGTGGCGCGAGCCGGATGTCTTTACTCGAATCGCAGCCGCATGCGCGCCTGACGCGGCCGGAGCTGCCAAACCATCGGCGGGCTGCGCGTCTTTTCTGAAGGCCAGCGAAAAGGCGCAGCAGCAATGGGAGCTGGAGCGGCGCTTTCACGAATTTGAGGGAAGCTTTTAGTAAGATTCGTATGGAGCTATTCGTGTTAGAATTCGCTTCGATCTGGAGGAACCATCGATGTCCGAAACCATGCAAGACCAGCAAAAAACGCAATTGATTGTCCGTTCGCCCCTGTCCGCCGACGCATTCGTATCGATTTATTTTTCGAGTCCGGACGGAAGGCAGATGAGCGAAGAGGAATGGTGGAATCTGAAGCAGCTGATTGAGCTGACCAACCGCGTTTGCGTCAAACAGCAAGCGCACGCCCAATCAGCCTAACCGGGGATCAAGGCCTCTATTTTCAGGATCCTGGAATCTGGATAACAGCCCGGATCTCAGGGGGTTTTGTAGAATGCGCCCCACTATTGGGGCGGACTCTACAGATTCAAATTCAAGATCGATCTCTGTGGCGTGTCCCCCCTTTCCACCTCGGCCCTGTCGCCGACTCCCGGGCATTATTTTCACATTTTTCGGAGTGCTCCAAAACGGCATTTAAGGATTCGATTCAGGGACGCGTTCAGGAAAAAGCGAAGAAATTCTTGACACCAATCAAGGCTTGAAACATCTGATTCAGGGTGTCGTATTATAGAGTGTCCTGAACCCATAACCATTGAGAAGCGATAGGAGATTGATGCTCCGCCGGAATAAGACATTTCAAATGGCCTGCATTTTGAGTCTGCTGCTGACCGCCTGCGCCAAGAAAGATCCTCCGCCGTTTGAGCGGCCGCCTTCGCCGGTGACCGTGGCGGCGGCCGTTTCGCAGGACGTTCCGCTGTATCTGGATGAGGTGGGCCACACCGTCGCCAGGGAAGTTGTGTCCGTCCAACCCGAAGTGTCCGGGAAAATTACGGAAATCCATTTCATGGACGGCGCCGATTTGAAGAAAGGCGATTTGCTGTTTACGATCGATCCGCGGCCCTTTGAAGCGCAGCTCAATGCGGCGCAAGCGAACCTCGCGCAATCCAAGGCGGCCCTGGATTTCGCGAAGATTCAGTTTGGGCGCGTGCAGGATCTGGTCGAGTCCAAAGCGATCGCGCGGCAGGATTACGACACGCGAAAAAACGCGGCGGATGTGGGCGAAGCGCAGGTCAAACAAAATGAAGCGGCCGTGGAATCCGCGCGCCTGAATCTGGAGTACACCTCGATTCGCTCGCCGATCGATGGCCGCGCCGGGCACCGGCTTGTTGACAACGGAAACGTCGTGACGGCAAATATGACGACGCTTTTGACCATCGAGCGCATGGACCCGATCTATGCCGACTTCACCGTCACCGAAAGCGACTTTTCCGAAGTGCAGCGCAATGAAGCCAAGCGCACGCTTCGAGTGGAAGTGCGCCTGCCGGACGATCAAAAACCCGAGATTGGCCAGCTGACGTTTCTCGATAATTCCGTGCAGGGCAGCAGCGGCACGGTGATGCTCCGCGCCACGGTTCCGAATCCCGCGCGCCACCTCTGGCCTGGCCAGTTCGTGAATGTGCGGCTGGTGCTGGCGACTTTGCCGAAGGCCGTGCTCGTGCCCGCGGCCGCGCCGCAAGATTCGGCGAAAGGTTCCTTCGTCTACGTCATCAAAGAGGATTCGACCGCGGAGCTGAGGCCCGTAAAGCTCGGGCAGAGGCAAGGGGAATTGGTGGTGGTCGAGCAGGGGCTTCAACCCGGCGAGCGCGTCGTGATGAATGGCCAGCTCGGCGTGATGCCGGGCGCCAAGGTGCGCGTAGTTACCGACACTCCCGCGGCAGCGCCGGCGGCAGGGCAATCATGAACCTTTCAGAACCATTCATTCGCAAGCCGGTCATGACCGCGGTGCTGACGGTCTCCGTCATTGTTTTCGGCGTGCTCAGTTATCTGCGACTTCCAGTCAACGATCTGCCCGTGGTGGATTATCCGGTGCTTTCGGTGCAGGCGAATTATCCCGGAGCCAGCCCCGACACTGTTGCTAACAATATTGCGACTCCGCTCGAACGGCAATTCATGCAGATTAACGGGCTGGAGCTGGTGACCTCGCAGAGCACCCAGGGCCACGTAAGCTTCACGCTGCAGTTTGCGCTGGACAAAAGCATCGACGCCGCCGCGACCGACGTTCAGACAGCCATCTCGCAAGCCAGCGGCAGCTTGCCAACGGACTTGCCGTCGCCGCCGACGTATTCCAAAACCAATCCAAACGATCAGCCCATCCTGTACATCGCCTTGACCAGCGACTCCGTCACGCCAGGCCGGCTCTACGATTACGGGAGCACGCAAGTGGGGCAGCGGATCAGCATCCTGCCCGGCGTGAGCAGCGTAAACGTGTTTGGCACCAAGTCGGCCGTGCGCATCAAGGTCGATCCCTCGAAAATGTGGGCGCGCGGAATTTCCATCGACGACCTCACCAACGCCGTGAAGAACGGGACCAGCTACACCGGGGCGGGACAGTTTGACAGCTCCTCGGGCACGGCACTGCTTCAGCCGAACGGGCAGCTGGAGGACGCCGCGTCGTACGGGAATCTGATCGTCAGCAGCACCAGCGCCGGGCCCGTCTATTTGCGCGATGTCGCCGAAGTCGTGGACACGGTGCAAGACGAACGCATTCGCATGAAGTTCTGGGCGCGCGGATATGGCGAGCCGGCCGCGACCGTTGTGGTGGCCGTAAATCGCCAGGCAGGGTCAAACGCCGTGGCTGTGGCCAAGAGCGTCCGCGACCTTTTGCCCATTATCAGCGCTGAGTTACCCGGGTCGGTGCGCGTCACGCCGATTTACGACCGTTCGCAGACGATCGTCAATTCCGTGGCGGACGTGGAGGCCACGCTGATGTTCGCGTTTGTCCTCGTCGTCGGCGTAATTTTTGTGTTTCTTGGAAGGGCCACAGACACGCTGATTCCTGCTGTCGCGCTTCCTTTATCGCTGCTGCTGACGTTCATGGCCATGCGAGTGTTCGGATACAGCCTGGACAATCTATCGCTGATGGCGTTGACGCTGGCGATCGGATTCCTGGTGGACGACGCCATCGTGTTTTTGGAGAACACGGTGCGCCTGATGGAAAGAGGGATGAAGCCTCTCGAGGCTTCGCTCGAAAGCGCGCGCGAAATCAGCTTCACGATTCTTTCCATGACGGTTTCGCTTGCGGCTGTATTTTTTCCGCTGGTGTTTATGTCGGGCCTGGTGGGACGCATCTTCCGCGAATTCGCGATCACCATTGTCGTGTCGATTTTTGCCTCGGGCTTGGTCTCGCTCACGCTCACGCCGCTGATGTGCGCGAGGCTGCTGAAACCCAGAGGGCACGGCGTAAAACAAAACTGGGTCGAGCGGACCGGCGGGCGAGTCGAGAAAGCCGTCCTGCGCGTGTACGGCGATTCTTTGTGGTGGTTCCTGCGGCATCGCTGGATTTCGGCGCTGACGTGGGCCGCCTGCATGGTGGGCACGATTTTGCTCTTCATGGCGGTTCCGAAGGCTTTCCTGCCCATTGGGGACAGCAGCTTTCTCTGGGGCGTCATGATCGGAAAGGAAGGATCGTCACCCGCGCAGATGCACGCCTTGCAGGATCAGGCCGGGGTACTCATGCGCGAGAATCCCGCCGTCGCGGCTACATTTACAATGAGCGGGAACGGTCAGTTCCTGGCTTCGAATCAGGGACTGCTTCTGGCATTTCTATATCCGCCGCGGGCACGCGCGCCGATTGAAGCGGTCGCGGGCAGCATTATGGGCAGGCTGGGCACGATTCCCGGGATTTTCCCATTTATGCGGCCGTTCCCTGTGCTTGAAATCAGCACGGGTGCGACCAACACGAATCAGGGCCAGTACGCGTATTCGGTATCGGGAGTGAATTCGCAACAGGTTTACGACGTTTCGCAGAAGTTGATGGCCAAGATGATGGAGTACCCGGGTTTTGCGACTGTCTCCAGCGATTTTTTCAATAACACGCCGAATTTGGAAATCAATATTCGCCGCGATCAGACACGCACTTACGGCGTTTCGGAAGCGCGAATTCTGAATCTGCTGCGCAATGCGTACTCGCAAAATTATCTGTATCTGATCAAAAAGCCGGAGGATCAGTACCAGGTAATCCTTGAGGTGAAGGATTCCGAACGCGCGCACGCCAACGATCTCTCGCTGCTCTACATCCGGTCGGACGACGGGAAAAATCTGGTGCCGCTTAACGCGCTCGTGGATTGGAAAACCTCGCTGGGCCCGCAGAACGTAAATCACCTCAACCAGTTCACGGCGGTTACGATTTATTTCAACTTGAAGCCGGACGTGGCCATCGGCGACGCGACCAACTACATTTCCAAAGCCGCGGCGGATATCGTGCCGCTGACGATTCGCGCGAGCCTGCAGGGCGAGGCGTTGACGTTTCGCGACACGGTGCGCGACTTGACCATTTTGATGGCGCTGGCCGTGTTCGTCATGTACGTGATCCTGGCGATTTTGTATGAGAGCTACGTCCATCCGCTGACCGTGCTGTCGACGCTGCCAACGGCGCTCGTCGGCGGGCTGTTTACTCTGTTCATTTTTGGCGAGCAGGCGTCGCTGTACGCGTTCGTCGGAATGTTCATGCTGATGGG
>PMOP01000221.1 GCA_003161495.1 Acidobacteriota bacterium
CACGATCTTCAAAGTGCCAAGACCATTGCGGACAGCGTGGCGTTGCTGGATAAGGGAAAAGTGGTGATGCAAGGCAGCTTCAGGGAGCTGGCCGAAAGCAGCGATGATCTTGTTCGGGAATTTTTCAAGAGGGATTCGTAAGGAGTCGATATGTCAAGAGCGGCACGCCTGGGAGCCTTTATTATCGCGGCACTGGCAATTCTCGCGTCAGGGATTTTTTTCATCGGCGGAAAACAATATTTGTTTTCGTCAACGTACAGGCTGAATACAAAGTTCAGCAGCGTGGTTGGCCTGGATTCGGGCGCCGACGTTCGGGTAGGCGGCGTGCACAGCGGGTCGGTCCGCAGCGTGACGCTGCCGAGCAAACCCACGGATCAAATCACGGTGGCGATGGATCTGGACAGTTCGACCCACAGCATCATCAAGCAGGATTCGGTAGCTACGCTCGAAACCGAGGGACTCCTCGGCAATGAATTTATTGCAATTTCGTTTGGATCCGCGAATGGACCGAACGTCGCCGATGGAGGCACGATTGGCAGCGAACCGCCGCTGGAATTGTCGGCTCTCTTTAAGAAAGCAAACGTGTTATTGGATAGCAGCCAGGCGGCGCTCGCGAATGTCACCGTGGCGTCGGCCAATGTGAGCTCAATTACTTCCAAAATCGACCACGGACAGGGCACCATTGCCTCGCTGATTAACGACAAAAAGATCTACACCCAATTGGACCAGACGACGGTCGGATTGCGAGACACCGTAATCAAGGCGCAAGCGGGAGTTACCGATTTTCAGGAAGACATGGAAGCGCTCAAGAAGAATTTCCTGCTGCGCGGGTATTTCAAGGATCGTGGTTATGAAAATTCCGCGGACCTGGTGAAAAACGAAATCGCAAATCTTCCCAATGTGGAGCCGCTGAAAACATTTACCTTCGATGCCAGGAAGCTCTTTGACAAAGTGGATACCGCCAAACCTAAAAACCAGAAAACCTTGCGTGCCGCCGGTCAGTACCTGGCCGACAATGAGTTCGGAGTCGCGGTCATCGTCGTTTCCACGAGCATGGCGGGAGATGCGGAGAAAGATTTGGTGCTGACCCAGGCTCGCGCCGTGGTGGTCCGCCAGTACCTTATCGAGAATTTCGGCTTTGATGACGCGGAGCTGAAGACTTTAGGAGTCGGCAAGAAAGATGGATCCAGCGTGGACGGCTGGGGAAGTGTTGATATTCTTATTTATCCCCCAGATACAAATGTCTCCGCTGACTCGCAATCCGTCACGGATAAGCGGTAGGATTCGCGGAAGCGAAACCTCTGGATCGCTTCTGCATCACGACGACCGGCGTGACGACACGCGTATGATCGCCGCCGCGGCCCGATAACGAACTCTCTTCTCCTGATCATCCAGCAGCGGTGCGAGAATCTTGAGGCCCACAGCGCCTGCGCTGCGACAAATAGCCATAATTTTGCTATTAAAGCTAACCAGCTTACGCTTTAATACGAAACGGGCTTATTAAAGCGAGCTTGCATAGCAACCAATGGCAGACGAAAAACACTCAAGGCTCGGCACCTATGTCTCGACGACCACGGCGGGCGAGACGGTCAAAGCTTTTGTGCCTCAACCATTGCCTCCAGACCCGCCTGTCGATCTAAGTGGACTATACCAGCAGCTTGACCGAGCATCTGCATCACGGCGCCCGGCGTGACGATACGCGTATGATCGCCGCTGCGGCCCGATAACGAACTCTCTTCTCCTGATCATCCAGCAACGGTGCGAGAATCTTGACATCGGACATGGAACCATGAACACCGAGCGCCTCGGCAGCCGCCGCGCGCACGATCCAACTCTTATCTTGTAGCGCTTCGCGTAAAACCTCACGCGCATCGGCGCTTGCATCATCCGCGAGCAGCCGCGCGGATATTGCGCGAGCCGGCGCTGCCTTATCCTTCGACAGATCTATTGCCGCTGTGACTCCATAACCTGCCGGCCCCAGGAAAAATCCTGCCGCTTGCTCCGATCCCAATTCGGCGAGCGCCTTGGGATCGTGCATCTCTTCATGGGCCTGATGCAACTCGTCGCGAACCAATCCCATGGAAACCTTGCGGTCGCCCCCCAAAACACTCAGGAAAAGATCCTGTCCGCTCCGGTCCTCCATGGCCCACAGCGCTTGCGCTGCGGCAAATCTGACGACGGCGGCATTGTCATCCAATGCGACCTGCAGCTTCGATATCGAGCCACGCGATTTCATAATACCGAGTACCTCAGCCGATGCTTGCCGAACCTCGACATCCTTGTCTTTCAGGCCGTCCTCAATCAGCGAAACTGCTTTTTGCTGCAGACCGATTGTGCCCAATGCCACGATCGCCTGCGCGCGGCGGTCATAATTCTTTTCCGCCAGCCCGTCGGCCAGGCAATCCCACGCTTTGCGCGTCGCTGCGGCAGCAGAAAATGCTGGCGAATCCTTTATTACGGAAGTTGCGACGGAAGGCGAGGCGTCAGGTTCGACTGGTATGTCTGCCGCCAACGAATTGGGCTTCGTCAGCGCTGCCTCGGATGCCTGTGTTGATGCAGGCTCCTGCTGCGCGCGCATCGCGGATCCAAACAAAGCCAGCAGCACCACGATCCCCGTTGTTGTTGCAATTCTGAAGTCTGTACGCATTGGAGATTCTCCTACGTCAAAACGAATTACCGCAACTACGCTCGCTCCAGCGCGGAATAAGCCGCTTTTCACTTATTTGCTCCTCTGTGTTTTGCTGGAGGGCGTCCGCTAGACGGTACGACCACGTTACCAATGGGCTGGGCATAATTCTGCTCAAATTTGCACACCCTCAAATGTCGGTTTTGGAAAGGCACATGCAAGGTGGCTCTAAGATTCCAACCCGCAGACTTGGCTACGTTTTAGTTAGGTCGCGACCCATCTAAGAGCGCCGCAGGAGTGACTTCATTCGGGTAGCCTCATATAAATTGTTTGACAAGCGCGACTTTAATGCCAATAATCCCACCGTTCATTCACTTCCCCGAGTGAACGAAGCAGTTCAATCGCCCTGATCACTTTCGGAAACTCGTTCCGGGCTCAGTGTCCACGGAAGGTGCAATGGGCTCGACATTACATAGTAAGACCGCGTTGGGTCCCCACGCGGATTCACGCAAGCAGCTGGGAATTCCAAGAGCGTTGGTAGTGCTCTGTCTGCTCGCAGGCAGCGTCTGTTTTTCCCGGCCCTTGCGCGCCCAAAACGTGACCGTGTCGCCGACCGGCCTCTCATTTGGCGCTGTTCCGCTGCAACTTGTTTCGGGTCCGAGGCCGATTTTATTGACCAACAACGGGTCAGTCCCACTTCAGATCTCCTCGATTGTTGCCAGTGGCGGTTTTGCTCAAACTAATACTTGTCCTTCGTCGCTTCCGGCGCCGGGAAATTGCACGATCAGTGTGACATTCAGCGCGGGAGCTACACTCGGGCCGATCGCCGGCTCCGTTGCGATTTTCGATTCTGACAGTTCCAGTCCCCAAATTGTTAATTTGTCCGGGACCAGCGAAACGCACATGATGGTCGGCGGGTATAACCCGCAGCCGATCCCGTTTGGTCTCTATCAAAGTACGGCGGTGGTGAACAATCTTTCCACACCGATGAACGTTTCGGTTTCGACAGCCGGTCCATTTATCCAGACAAACAACTGCCCAAATCCACTTCCAGGGGGCGGACGTTGTTCGGTACAGCTCGCCTTCGCTCCGGGCGCAGTTGGACCCGTCAACGGCCTCGTTGCCGTAACGGACACTACGGAAGGGAATACATTTACGTGGCCTTTGAAAGGGATAGCAGCTGGATCTGCAAATCCTAGCCTGTCGTATAACCCCGGCGCTTTGTACTTTTGGAATCAAGAAGTCGGCACGCAGAGCGCCGGGCAATTTGTGTTAATCACAAATAAAGGTAGCGCCTCGATCCAAATCACGAGCGTCGGGTTGGCCGGAGCCTATACATTGCTGGGCGATAGCTGCACGGGCAAAACATTAAAACCGTACATATCGTGGTGTGGTCTCGAGGTCGCCTTTAACCCGACCGTGCCGGGGTACGATTACGGAACCCTGAGTGTCAACAGTGCGGATCCTACAAGCCCCGGTGTAGTTGTCCTCGACGGACTGTCCATCGTCCAGCCAAACCTTGTGCCTAACAGTGTTACTTCGACCCCGCAACTCGTCGGGACGACAGGTCCCGCGCATACGATCACGCTCACGAATTATCAATCTATGCCCTTGCACATCGCCAGCATCACCACCAGCGCAGGCTATCAGCAAACGACCACCTGCGGCCCGACGCTAAATGCGAACTCAAATTGCACGATTTCTGTCAGCCTGGCTCCTCAGCAGACTGGACCGATAAACGGCTCGGTTACCGTCATCGATGATGCGCCGAATAGCCCTTCAATCGCGAATTTATATGGAGCCGGTCTAGCTTCCGCTTCCATGAATATTACACAGCAGGAAAACGCGAAGGCGGGCGACTCGTCCTGGAAGTTAACGACTACTGCAACCAACCATGAAATAGAAGGATATGCTTCGGCGACCAGCGTGAATCGCGGCTCAACGATCAGTTTTTATGTGAATACCGCGGCGACGTCGTTCACCATGGATATCTACCGCATGGGATGGTACGCGGGCTTGAATGCCAGGAGGATGATGCCTACGATCACGCTTCCCGGTGTTCAACAGCCTGCGGCGGTCACGGACCCAACCACGCACATGGTCCAGTGTCCCTGGAGTTCTTCGTACGATTTATCCGTCCCCTATACTTCCGATCCAACGAACTGGGCTAGCGGCATCTATCTCGCGAAACTAACGGAGTCCGCGCAAGGCAAGCAAAGCTATATTATTTTCGTGGTCCGGGACGATCAAAGGGTTTCCGACCTTTTGGTCACGTCGCCCACAAATACCTACAATGCATATAACAGCTGGGGAGGATATTCGCTCTACTCGTCTCCCCAGGGATATAAGGTATCCTTCGACCGCCCCTACAATTTCGGTTCTGGTACCGGCCAATTCATGCAATGGGGCTGGGAAAATAGCATGTTGCGTTTCCTCGAGCGCGAAGGCTACGACGTTACGTATGCAACGGATACGGACACGCACTCTACTCCCGGCATATTCCTGACCCACAAGGCCGCGTTGGATGTGGGGCACGACGAATATTGGACCTGGGAAATGCGCAACAATTGGGAAGCTGCGCGAGACGCCGGAATAAATCTCGGATTTTTGAGTTCTGACGATGCGAACTGGCAGGTTCGATACGAACCCAACACGCTTTCCGGCATCGCGAATCGCACCATGGTGGGCTATAAAGTTGCCACTTTGGATCCTTATTATACCGACGGAATCCCAGGTCATCTGCAACTGGTTACGGTCCGTTTTGCGGATGCTCCGGTAAATCGGCCCGAAGCGGCGCTCCTGGGCGTGATGTATGTCTTCCAGACTTTTGGCGAGTACGACATGGTAGTNNGCCGGCTTGCTGGGATACGAGGCGGATCAAATTGCGCCGTCGACTCCAAGCAATGCCGTTGACCTCACGCACTCTCCCTTCCAGGTCTTGGGATTTAATTTTTCATCCGACATGACCGCCTACACCGCCAGTTCGGGAAGCACGGTGGTTGCGGCTGGCTCGATGCACTGGGCTTGGGCGATGGATGACCAAAACACGGCCGATACGCCCCAGCGCCAGGTTGTGAATCCCGCTGTGCAGCAAACTCTTCGCAATATTCTCGCAAGGTTTGGGGCGACTTCACCTTAGAATTTATCCGCGACGATGACACAGGCCCTGGACTCATTGCTGGCATTGCTCAGCAATCCGGATAGCAGTACATCACGCCTTGGGCCTGCCAAGAGACCTGCCACTTTCTATGAAGGGGGAGAGGAATTTCGCCATGAACGAAATGCTGAGGTCCATGAGGAAAAGTATTTTCTGGCCGTTGTTGATTCTATCCATTCTAGCAGTTAGTTGCTTTGCCGCGGATACGGATAACTCGCAATATCTCCCGTTAAAAGTCGGCAAAAAGTGGGTACTGCGCACGAAAGCGATGAGTATGCCGATGGTTTTCGAAGTGGTTGGAATGAGCGGCGACGGGTACCGCCTGCGATGGGATAATCCCTGGATTCCGAGCGAGCTCATCGTCGTCCCAAAAGGCGGAAGAATTTATATTTCCGGGTTGACCATGAACGGTCAAAGCGCGCCCATGCCGGAGGGCACTGTGTATTGGGACTTTACCGCCCCGAAAGGCGCGCAGTGGGCCAATAAGATCGGGAAGATGGCTGTAGTGGCTCGCGACAATACCGTGCGAACGAAAGAAAAAACCTACACGGATGTGATCGAGATCAAGGAGAATAATCAATTTTGGTCTTTTGCACCGGGCGTCGGTTTTGTCCAATTCGGCGAAGGCGACGGAGCCTTCATGCTGGATCAATCGGCCTCGAACTTGGTGGGAGCGACCACGGAATCCGCCGCGGCGGCGCCAAGTTACAAAGAACCGCCTACGAGCCCCATTCGCCCCGCAGGCAAACGCGCGACTGGCAGGCCACTGATAGGTCTGCAGGCCACGATCTTTGCCAATGAACCGCTGACTCCGGCCACTGCGAATGCGCACTTCCAGCAGTCGGTCGATGCGGGAATCACATTTCAAGGTTTCAGCGCGACATGGGCGAAACTGGAACCGCGTCCGGGTGAGTACAGGTTTAACGAAATTGATTTCAACGTCAGCCAGGCGACGCGCGCGAACATTCCGGTCGCGTATACGTTAAGCATCATTGACACGGGGATGAAAAGTGTACCGGATTGGCTGAAGAATACCAGTTGGCAAGATCCGAAAATGCAAAAAGAACTTCTGTCACTGATCGAGGCGATGGTTCCGCATTTCAATGGACGGCTTTCCTGGGTCATGATCGGAAATGAGATTGATCCCTATTTTGTAAATCACGGCGAGGAAGCGGCTGCTTATGCGGCACTTCTCGGCGCTGCCTCGGATAAATTCCACGCGCTGTTGCCGGAAGTGCAGGTGGGCCACACAGTCACATTCGGCGGGCTTTCTATGGAGGGCGGCGTGCTCAAACCGCTCTTCGATCGATCGGATTTTTTAAGTCTTACCTACTATCCCGCTTCCGGCGACTTCAGGTTCCGCGACCCGGACACCGTGTTCACGGACTTTCCCGCCATGATTGCCGCTGCCAGGGGCAAGAAAATCCTGCTGCAGGAGGTGGGCTATTCGAGTTCGCCGCTGAATGACAGTTCGCAGGAAAAGCAGGCCAAGTTTTTTGAAAACGTATTCAGAGCGCTTCGGGAGGACTCCAACGATTTTATCGGCGCGAATTTCCTGTTCATGTCGGATTTCTCGGATTCCGTCGTGGATGGTTTAGTTCGCTACTACCATGCGCCCGGCGCCGATCGCTTCCGGGCTTTCCTACAGACTCTCGGCATGTTCGACGGGCAGGGAAATCCCAAAAAAAGCTGGGCGGTCTTCCAGCAGGAAGCCACCAAGATGAAAAGGTGAAACCGCCGAAGGAATTTGTAAATAAATTCTCTATGTTCTGTTTCAGAAAATTAGAGTGGC
>PMOP01000479.1 GCA_003161495.1 Acidobacteriota bacterium
TGACGGCCTAGTAGTAAGAGAAAAGCACTCAATCAGAGTCAATCGGAATCAGAGATTCATACTCTCTGCAACAATCCCCGGGTCTGAAGACCCGGGCTACAGCAGATGCTGAAATTTCGTGCTGTAGCCCGCCTCTTCAGAGGCGGGGTTCTTCTTTCCTGTTCAAGGTACCAAGATTTGAAAGGCCGTGTTTCAGGGGCGAGGGGTTCACTGCGGGCGGGCGACTTCTACCGGCAGAGCCGCAGTGGCGGGCTTGATTCGCCGCAACACTTCGCTGGTCCACAATTTTTCAGTAAGCAGCGTAAGAAAACCGTTCTCGAAATCGCAGACCGCGCAGAATAAATAATTCCGGAATGCGGCGTGGTAGGCGTCCACGCCGCGCTCGGCCAATTCGTCTTCCACGGCGGGATCGCCCGCGGCCAGCAACGCTCCCGCGCGAACCCCAAACGTTTCGCTCGCAAATCGCTCGACAATTCCCACCAGCGCGTCGCCGGACGGCGCGGGGATGACCAGCGAATGGCCCGCGGCTTTTTCTTCAAATGGAACATCGTGAATGCGGCAGTATTCGCGCACGCGATCGAGGTGCGAGAAAAAATCGAGCGCCCACGGTTCCGTCCCCGGCAGCGCGCCAAGCGTGGCGGCCCACAAGCGCGCCGCGTCCGCGCCATGCGCCGGTTCGCGGCTCTCGATCTCCACCAGATCGAGTCCTACCGCTTTGACGTCCGCCCCGAGATCGAGCGGCTCGACTTCCAACACGTATTGAAGGTCCGCCATTTTGCTCTCACGCGTCCGCCGAAGCGCTTCCGGCGAATCGCTTCTGATAATCCGGCGACGCCTTGCGCGCTTCCAGCCAGTCAAAAAATACGTCGGGTGTTTCGAGCCACACTTTAAACCACTGCATGATCTCTTCTTTTTCTGCGCGTTTTTCGGGTTCCACTTTGTGATTTCTCGCGATCATTTCCGCGCGGCGCCGGCCCATGCGCGCCACTTCCAGCACGCGCTCCGCGGCGGCACGTTCCTGTTCCTCGTGAAATTTCCGGTACAGCTCGTCGAGGCGCATGATGCACATCTCCGCATCCTCGAGATTCGCAAAATGCAGCAGGTCCTGAAATTCTTCCTCGTACTGGCCTTCCGTGTCGGCCTTGGTGGACCACACGATGCGCATGCCCGCTGTTTCCAGAACGCCCGCGATGTAATCGGCGGAAGTTTTTCCTCCCGCTCCGAGTCGCGCCACAAGTTGCCGCCGGATTTGCTCGACTTCGGCCGGAGTGAATCGCGGCACGGAAAGTTCGCGCGCGATTTTCAGGATCAGTTCCTTTTTGGTTGGGTGATCCGCGTGTGTCATTGCGACGACCTCACAGGCCTTGATTTCTTCCGGACTGGGGCTGGCGGCGCGACGGCTGCCGGTGGATTTTGCGATCCTCCCAGCAGGCGCCTGTACCGCGCGACGTTATGATTATGCTCCTTAAGGGTCTTGCTGAAGAAGTGTCCGCCTTCGGTATTCGCGACAAAATACAAATCTCCGGTGGGCGGAGGATCGATAGCCGCGCGCAGAGCGGCTTCGCCCGGATTGGCAATCGGCCCGGGCGGCAGGCCCCTGTTTCGATACGTGTTGTAGGGAGAAGAAAAATGTAAATCGCCGCCGTCGAGTTTGCCGTTGTACGTTCCCGCGAGCGTCAGCGCGTAGGCCACCGTGGGATCGCACTGCAACGGCTGGCCGATGCGCAGCCGATTTTCAAAAACTCCCGCAACGTGGGGCCGTTCTTCCGGACGCGGGGTCTCGCGTTCCACAAGCGAAGCGAGCGTCACGGTATCCAGAATGGTTTGATGCGGGGGCGCGCCGGTAACCGGCAAAGTCAGCCACTCCTGCCTGAATTTTTTTACCATGGCGGCGGTCATGTCTTTTCCCGTCATGTGGCGCGGAAACTCGTAGGTTGCGGGGAAAAGAAATCCTTCGAGCGTGGGCGCGTTCGGAGCAATATCGCGGATCGGCAAAGGGTCGCGCGCCGCGTCAAGAAATTCGTCGCGGGAAAGGAAGCCTTCCTGGGCAGCCAGGTCCGCGATGTCGAACATCGTGAAGCCTTCGGGAATCACGAATTCTTTTACGAAGACCCGGCCGTTGACGATCGCGTCATACACGGCGAATGCGTTCACAGGACGATCGAAAAAATATTCGCCGGCTTCCAGAGTGCTGCGCCCGCGTTCGCGGCACAAAAGTTCAAACGCAATTCGGCTGCGCACGACGCCATTTTCGGCCAGCAGGCGCGCGATCGTTCTTTGGGATGCGCCATGCGGGATGTCCACGTAAACCCCGTCGTTAGCGAAACCTTGATAGGGCTGGTACAAAGCTACGTAAAGATACCCTGCCGCGAGGAGGAGCAAAATCAGGAGGAAAAGGAAGGCCTTGCGCATGTCAGGTTCGCGATCCCGCCCGCGCGCGCGCCTGCTCCAGATAGTCATGCAGGATGATGGCGGCGGCGAACTCGTCGAGGGGAGTTTGCTTTTTACTTTCGGTGCGCCCGGAGGAAACGCGGCGCGCGCGCACATTGGAATTTTCTTCGGCCATTGTTTGCCGCGCTTCCCACGAACTCAGCCGCTCGTCCATCAGTTCCACGGGAAGGCCCAGAGCTTTCGCCACGCGCGCCGCAAAACTTTTTGCTTCTTCCGACATCTCGCTAGGAGTGCCGTCCAGGTGCAAGGGTAATCCAACGACGATGCGGCGAATTCCCTTCTGGCGAACCAGCTCGCGCAGCCGCGTGAGATCGCGGCGGCGATTAATCCTGGTCCAGGTGCCGTATGGGCGCGACGTCATGCCATGCTCGTCGGAAAGCGCCAAGCCGAGCCTCTTCTTTCCATAATCGATCGCGAGAATCACACCCTGGGCCGCGGAATCTGCCGTTAGGGACGGATCGCGGAAGGAAATTGCCACGGACATATTATAACTCGAAAGTAGCACAGGCACTCTTGCC
>PMOP01000012.1 GCA_003161495.1 Acidobacteriota bacterium
GAGGGACGGTGTACGGGCTGGAGTTTCGCGAGACGGTGACTCTGCTCGATAACGGCGGGGACGCCCTGACGATCAAGAACTCCTCTTCCGCCACCGGGATTATATTTCCTTTTACTTTCAAGACGGCTCTGCCCGGCGGTGCCACGTTCGATGTAACCGTCGGCACCCAACCCTTTAGTGAGATCTGTACGGTTCTAGGCGGATCCGGCACGGTGTCGGGTACAACCAATGTCACCGGCATTCGTGTCGATTGCCAATAGAACCGTCAAAACGGGCGTTCACGCTGCAGGACGAAATGGGGGCAACGCAAGCGAGTCTTGATTCCCGGGCGGATGGAGCGGTGCCCGACGATGCACTTCCGTCTCCCGATTTTGATGCGCCAGCACGTCTTCCAGGTAACAAATCCAGGTTACGATTGACCGTATCGCCCTTGTAAAGGGTTGACTTCGGACGAAGAGCGGGGCAAACTGTTAGGCCAAGTCTCTTACCCGGAGTTCGGCTTTGCAACTTGCCTCCAGCGAAGTCACCGAGTTGCTTCATCAGTGGAGTGGAGGCGATCCCGCGGCCCGCGAGAAACTGGTTCCGTTGGTTTACGGCGAATTGCGCCGCATCGCCCGGAACTGCCTGAGAGAACAACCCAATAACCATACCCTGCAAAGCACGGGCTTGGTCCATGAAGCCTACCTGCGACTTGTCGGCCGCGCTTCAGTTCGGTGGGACGACCGGGTTGCCGCCCGTTCCTCGGATAGTGAATGATAAAGGACGTTATCGCGGATGATCGCCTGACGTCGCACGTCAGAAGGATAGCATTCCTTATCGTCCACAAACTGTCGGAATCAACAGCTTCTTGAGGGTTTGACCCTTGGCAGCGTAGTTCACTTATCCGAAAAGCCGACTTTTCGTCCATGTGTCACTCCCGTTTGCCGACGATCCGGACGTCACCCGATCTCTCCATCCGCGTGGACGAGCTTTCTTAGCCGACCTTCTGCTACTAGGAAGATGTAATAGCGACTTGTTTTTTACCTCCATTATGATAGACCGTGCCAAACCCGGACGAGTCGCACCATTTCTCCGTTAATAGTCTTGATGTCAGCCATCAGCCGCGCCAAATTCAAGGGGGACGTTCGGCAACACACAGACGGTACGGACGGCAAAAAGGCAACGCCCACCGCCTGTCGGGATTACTGGGCAAGCAAGTTTAGTCGCCTGGGAGTAGGCCTGTGATTTCGGTTCTACGAACAACGTGGGGCAGGGCGGTGGTCGTCCGAATACGGGCGCGACGCGTTTTCGTGTTTGGCACCTTGTTGGCGAACTTGTCGCTGCTAGCGCTTCCCCGTGCGCTCGCGCTTGATCCGGACCGGCGGATCTCCCAATATGGTCACACTGTGTGGCGCATCCAGGATGGCGCCATCGGTCCCCCTACCAATATTGCTCAAACCACCGACGGGTTTCTCTGGATAGCAACTGCGCAAGGGTTGCTGCGTTTCGATGGAGTCCGGTTCGTGCCGTGGCAGCCTCCCCAGGGACAGAATCTGCCCGGCACACATTTCTCGGCTTTACTCGGCTCTCGCGATGGCAGCCTCTGGATCGGTACCACGCGCGGTTTGGCTCGCTGGAAGGACGGCCAACTGCGAACGTACACGGACTTGGAGCATCCCACCGGCATAAGCGCAATTATCGAGGACGACTCCGGGACAATATGGGCGACCCGCTATGGGCAATATGCACGCGAAGCGCCGCTGTGCAGCATCTCCGAAGAGACGCTGCGCTGCTTCGGGAAAAAGGAGGGTATCCCCGTCACCTACGGCCTCGGGCTGGCTCACGATAGCGAAGGCAATATTTGGTTCGGGTCCAAAGTGCTCGTTCGCTGGCGGCCCGGCACTCCTCCTACAACATATTTTGGTGAAATTGCTGAACTTGCAAAAGGCGATGGAGTAGGCGAAATCGCGCTTGGTCCGCCAGGCACAGCTTGGGCGAGCCTAGATGGAACGGGACCGCGACTTGGCGTAAGGCATTACTCCGGGCGTAAGTGGGCGAGCTACGTTGTCCCGGGATTCGACGGGGCAAGAGCCCTTTCTCATGCCCTGCTGGTCGATCGCAGAGGGTCACTCTGGGTTGGCACACAGAATGATGGAGTCTACCTCATTTGCGGCGGTGTCGCCGACCACTACGGCGTGTCTGATGGGCTGTCAGGCAATAGCGTGGTGGGCCTTTTTGAGGATCGAGAAGGAAACCTCTGGGTGGCCACCGATGGGGGACTCGATATGTTTCGCGACACGGCCCTGATTAGCTACACCACACGGCAGGGAGTTTCAGAACGCGGTTTCCATTCGGTTATTGCGTTACGCAACGGAGCGGTGTGGATGGGTACCGGTGACGCCCTTAACATTTTGCGAAAACAAGACGGCAAAACCGCCATTCTCGATCGAAAACTGTCGGGCCAAGGGATAGGGCCAATGCTGGAAGACCACAGTGGCGTGGTTTGGCTTGGAGTGGATTTGGCCCTCATGCGGTTTCAGAATGGCCGTTTTCGAGAGATCGGTGGGCAGCGTTTCGCGGGCATCGGCGGGGTGGAGGGTATTGCTGAAGATTCGGGCGGAACGACTTGGGTTCTTATTGATCCGGCCCGCAACTAT
>PMOP01000241.1 GCA_003161495.1 Acidobacteriota bacterium
GTCGGTCGCCTACGTGAAGGAAGGCAAGGAAAACAACATTAAGTAGCGCGAGCTTTTCGTGGCGCCGGCGGGACGCCGGCGGTTTTGCGGCGTTTGGGAACAAAAGAAATCGCCGGCGGGACGCCGGCGCAACGATAACGGATCATCAATCCTTCGGATTCGTCGCAAAAATGGAAACCTCGGGCGCAAAACCCCGGTCGTCCATCTCCAGCATCGCTTTCACTACGCTTGCGATATCTTCCGCGCGAAGTTTGGTGGCATTTTCTTTCTGCGGCAATCCCGCCGTCGGGTAGAAATTCGTCAGCACTTCGCTGGGGTTCACCAGAAATACTCGCACGTTGTGCTGGCGAAGTTCCGCCCGCCAACACTCCGTCATGCCGCGCAGGGCAAACTTGCTGCCATAGTAAGCCGTGCCTTTCGGGGCCCCGCGCAGAGCGGCGGTGGAAGCGATATTCACGATGTTCCCGCGCTGCCGCTTCACGAAATGCCTGGCGGCCTCGCGAGCCATCAGCATCGCTCCCAAAACATTCGTTGCAAATACGGCCTCGAATTCCTTGCGCTCAAAATCCACGAGATTTTTAAAGACGCCGCTGCCCGCATTGTTCACGAGAATATCCAGATCGCCGAACTGCTGCAGAACTTCGCGATAGGTCCGCTCGACATCCGCCTCCACAGCCACGTCGGCATGAATCGCGTGCACGCCAAGTTCTCGCGCCGTTTCCGTCAGCCGGCGCTGGTCGCGTCCCGTAATGGCTACGCGCGCCCCGCTTGCAACCAGCGATTGCGCGACCGCGCGCCCAATTCCGCTACTCCCGCCAGTAATAAGTGCGACCGCATTTTTGAGATTCATCCGATTCCCTCCTCTGATTTGCAAGCCAAGTGATCTTGCCACAGCCGCGCGGGCGGCGTCACTCCGTTTGGAACGCTGAAGGTTGTTATTCCAATTCCTACCCAACGCGAAATCGCAATCTCCGTCAGAAAAAAATAAAAAGGCCCGGCTCTCACATCGAGCGCCGGGCCTTTTGTTTTTGTAGCGCCCGCCTTCAGGCGGGCACAGAAGTTTCGAGCCGAATTTTCTTACGGCACAACCACGTTAACCGACGTGCCCCAGTTTGCGTAACCGTCTCTGGTTCCGTGACAGGTGCCAAGTGTAAGGGTAAACGATTTGCCTTTGCAGTTTGGCGACTGAATATAGTTGGTAGCAAAGTAGATGGAACCGCCAGACCACGGCACAAAAATTGCGTTGTGGTAGTCTCCCCAGCGCGGCCGAGTGCCACCCGGATAGCCTTGATACTCGGTAAAGCCGTCTTGAGGCGCTTCGCCCAAATCGACGATGTTGACCTCAGAACCCAAGATGCCATTTGAATTACTGGTAAGCGTGCCGTAAGCCGTGCTGGGGTAAAAGCCTCCGTGGTCAGCACCAGTCGGCCCGCCGTCACCGGAAAGGGTGAAGGCTATGACTGCCTTTCCATCTCCGCCGTCATCTTCGGAATAGCCGCCCGCAGCCATCGCCGGGAATTCCAGGTCCTCATGTTTCGGCGAGACATACCCCTGGCTCGAGAGTGTAAAGAACCCGAAGGTGTCGAACGTTTCGGTGCCGACGACCCAATAGGCAGCGCCCTGATGGACTTCCGGGGCCGGCGACGACCAGTAGGATTGGCCGACGGCCGTGGAGACGGCGCCCCAGAGCTGCTTTTGCGCTTGCGAGACTTGTGTAAACCCGTCGCCGTTTGTAGCGATTCCACCCTCAGGACAGCTGGCGGGCGGCGTCGTGGCCGGCGGGATAGCAACGCTGAGGCCCGCGGCTCCGCATTCGTCACCGAGCGGGATTGGGCCCTTCTTTTGCGCCGCCACAAATCCCTCGCCATAGTAATAGTTTACGCCGGAGAAAAGCTGGCCGCCAAATTTGATGTCCCCGCACCGGACGCAATTCGGGCTGTTCAAATTACCGAGATTGGTCCAGTCGAAGACGGCGAATCGGGTGTCACCCAGGCCGTAGAAATCGAGCACGCCAAGTATGAACCCCGAGCCTCCATGACTATTGTCGTACTGGGTTGGGTCGGGCGGCATTGCCGGAATATCTTGGTACCAGCAAGTGAAGCCTGGCGCATGATACTTATTATCCGAAAAACAAGTTCCGTCAGGCGTCGCCAAGAGACCCATATTCTCAATGGCTACATTGAATAGAGGGTTTGGCGATCCGTTAATTTGAGTGGGAAGTCCCAATTCGAGTGCCTTCTTGTCAAACGCAAATTCTTGCGATCCGTTGAAAAAGCCGCCGCCGAAGCCCGGTGCGCTCCCGCTGAGCGGGAACTCATCATAAAACAGAAGGAAGGCGTCTCGAGTGACTGCTATTTTCGCGAAGTCATTCAACAGGTAGGGGTATCCGGGTTCAGCAGGGTTGTAGTCCGCGCTGACGAAGTAAACATTGTAGGGGCCATAGGGATCCGAGCCAACCGTTACCGCAATCCCTTCATAGCAGGCATTGGCGACGGGTGCAAAGCATCCGGAAAAAGCTCCGCCGCTAGCCTCCGTGGACGCCGAGACGAATTGCGTAAAAAACCAGTGTCCACCGTTATCGTAATCGTAGGCGCAGGAGATGTCGCCGCCGCTGCTCCATCCTCTGCTCGTGAGTCCCATGATGGTGTCCAACGGAATGACCGAAGATAGCCGCTTCAAATCCTTGTTGAAAATTAGAACTTCGCCTAGATTGTTCGCCTCGACCACGTAGCCATTTCCCGCACATAGGCCTTGGTCCGCAGGTTCGATGTCCTGTCCCAAGACGTTGGTGCTTTGCGTGGCGCTATCAACAGCGTTCAACCCTTTCACGCCGTAGGCGCCTCCAGCAGAAGTTCTGATAAGGTCGCAGCCTGGACCCAATGGCTCGCAACTGACTGTCGGAGGTGCTGGATCGGGCGCGCCCGGACGCGGAGGAACCGGCGATGGCAGCGCTCTTGGGCCACGTGGCAAAACCGCGGATTGGGCAAGCGGACTGACTGCGGCCGCGCCAGATGTCGCGGTCGCACTCGAGCCAGCCGCAGCGGAAGGCGATACGAAAGGTCCAGTCAGCAAAGTGCATCCAGATGCGCAACCCGTAGCGGCCGGCCCAACAAAGGTGGGAGTAAATTGGCCCAGACTCGTTGATTTAATTCCCTTATCTCCATCTGGTGGCTGAGGCGCCGCTGCTAAATCGGAGACGACGGTGAAGCCGCTGACAAACGCCATCATCAAGATCGCCATCGAAAGACAAATTGATTTTTGATTTCTTAGGATTCTAGCGAACATGGAACCTCCCGGGAGGGGCGTTAGGAATTCAGGTATTCAAACCGCGACTTTAAGCTTGCGCTTTGAGAAAAAGCCGAGTGCCTGATATAACACGAAGAATTAATTTGTCAAATAATTTCAAGGCCATTTCCGGATTTCGCTCAAAGATTGTGAGTACTAGTATTGTGGAAAACCCAAAAAAAAACGCGTGTGTGCGGGATTCTCAAATCCAGGGGCTTCCTCACGCTATTTCTCGAAGCTCTCAAAAGCGAGATTGTCCTCGCAAACATGCTCCAGGATTTCCCATTCGGGGTGCAGCTGGAAGCCGACGTGCGC
>PMOP01000480.1 GCA_003161495.1 Acidobacteriota bacterium
CCGGTCGATGTGCGCGTGATCGCCGCCACGAACAAGGAACCTGAGCAGGCTGTGGCCAAAGGTGAATTGCGGCAGGACCTTTATTTCCGCCTGAATGTTTTTCATATTCTGTTGCCGCCGTTGCGCGATCACAAGGAAGACATCCCTCTTCTCGTGGAACACATTTTGCGCGAGCTGAACACCAAGCACGGACGCCACGTCCGCGGCGTGAATCCCGACGTGCTCGATCTGTTCGCAAGTTATTCCTGGCCGGGCAATGTACGCGAGCTTCGTAATGTGCTGGAACGCGCCGCGATTGTTTCCGATCGCGATCTGATTGGCCGCGCCAGTTTGCCCACGGATTTCGGCCATGCTCCCGCGGCAGCGGCCTCCGAACTGGCCTCGCTGCGTTTTCCGCTGGGAACCACGGTGGAAGCGGCCGAACGCGAATTGATTTTGCAAACGCTCGCCTCAACGAATAACAAAACACGCGCCGCCGAACTCCTGGGGATCAGCCTGAAAACTCTGCACAACAAGCTGAAGGAATACGAGGCAGCAAAAGCTCACTCGCAATGAGGGGCCGGGCAACTCCATGCAACTTCGCCTGAAAACAAAGATTACTCTGACCACGGCGGCGCTGGTCCTCGCTGTCGTAGGCGTGAATTCGACGATCTACGTCATGAACCTCACGAGGCAGGTCATCCGGCAAGCGGACGATCGAGCGCAACTCGTGTCCCGGCACATTTTTTTTGAGGCGCAGAACGCGCTGGTGGACGCCGCCAAATCGGGCCAGACGCCGGCGTCGGACAGCGCCGAGGATTTGCGCGGCTATGTCCAGCGTGCGTTCGACGATAGCGCTCCGCTGGCCTCCTCCATCGATGCCGAAGTCGGATACTCCCCGCTGATTTACGAGATTTCTATAACGGATGTCGGCGGCGCCGTGTTGGTCTCCAGCGACAAATCCCTGCCCGGGAAATCCGCGCCCGAAAGGACCAGGCTTTCGCGGCTTGTTTCCAGTGGCTTTGTGGATCAGCTCAAGGTGCTCTACGGCCCGCCGCGCGCGTACGAAGTGGACTACGCATTTCAAATCGGGCCTCCGGGCAACCAGATCCCGTTCGGAGTCGTTCGGGTTGCGGTGCAGACGGGCTTGTTGCGGATCAGCATCACCCCCGCGCTGCGTTCAGCCGCGATTATTGCTCTGGTCTCTGTGGGAATTTCTGTTTTGCTCGCGGCGATCGTGAGCAGCATTTCCCTGGGACCGCTCAAAAGAATCACCGCGCAATTGGACCGCATTTCCAAAGGCGAATTCGATCAGACGCCGCTCGATCGCGAGGATGAATTCGGACAGGTCAGCTCAAAAATCAGCCAGATTGGAATGCAACTCCGCGGCGTCAGGGAAATTTTCAGCAATTTACGCGAAAATATCGACCAGGTTCTCGGCGGGCTCGACGACGGCTTGCTGCTTTTTTCCGTCGATGGCCGCGCAGTCATGGTGAGTCCTGCTGTGGAACGCTTTCTTTCCACGCCTTCGGATCAACTTCTGGGACGCCGCGCGGAAGATATTTTTCCTCCTGATCATGAAGCCCGCGAAGCAATCAAAGTGCAGAATGGCGAACTCGTTCCCGTGGCTTCCGCCGAAGTGGTGCTTTCCGGCATCGATGGCCCGCCGCGCAGGGTCGGCGTCAGCGTCGAAGTCATCGGCGAAGGCGACGCGCGAATGGGCACCCTCGTGAAATTCAAGGACCTTGAGTCCAGGGAGCGCATTGGCACGCAATTGCAGGTTTCCGAACGCCTCGCCAACCTCGGACGAATCACCGCGGGCGTGGCCCACGAAGTGAAAAATCCCCTGAACTCGATGCGCATCTGGCTGGAAAATCTGAAAGCCAGCTTGCCCGATGTGGATGGATTGCCGCTGCAGGCTGTCCGCGTTTTGGACAACGAAATCGACCGGCTGGACAGCGTGGTGAAACGCTTTCTCGATTTCACGCGTCCACCGGAGATGCATCAGGAGGAATCCAGCCTGAAGGAACTTCTGGAAGGGGTTCTGGCGGTGGAGCGGCCCGAGTTTGACAAGGCGGGCATCAAGGTCGAGGCCCGCCTGGACGCCGACGTGCCGAGCGTCCTGGTCGACCAGCCTTTATTACAACAAGCTTTACTTAATTTGTTCGTAAATGCTCTCGAAGCCATGCCCGGCGGGGGACAACTTTTCGTTTCGCTTCACCGGCGCGGAGAAATGGCCGAGATGGAAATTCGCGACACCGGCCGCGGCATCGCTCCCGAACACCGCCAGCGCATTTTCCAGCTTTTCTTCACGACGCGCCCTGGAGGCAGCGGGATCGGGCTGGCCAGCGCCTTTCGAACTGTACAATTACATAATGGTTCCATAGAATTCGTTTCGGAGGTTGGACGCGGCACGGCGTTTCGAATCACCCTGCCGCTGGCTCACCAGATGGAATCCGCGCTTACCCGTCCACGGGACCCCAGCGCGGCCATCGCGAGGAGTCTGTGATGCAAAAAAAACAACTTCTCGCGCTGCTCTGCATCCTCTTTGCCGGCTTGGCCGGCTGCGCGACCAAAAAAATCGTGCGGGCGGCGCCGCCCTCCGTGAGCACGCCTCCTCCCGAAGATACTTCGCCGATGCCTTCGCCGGAAACTCCTCCGCCGGTGGATACCACGGAAGAACCCGCGCCTGAGGTGCCTTCACCGGCTCCGCCACCTTCGCCAGGCAAGCGACCCGCCGCGCCTAAGCGGCCGGGACCGACGGAGGCGGAAACAGCCGAGCCGGCACCGGCGAAACCGGCGGCACCGCAGATTTCGCCGCAACTCTCCGCCAGTGACCTGGAGGCGACGAAGAAAAGCACGACCAGGAACATCACCATCGCGGAACAGAATCTGCAGGTCGGGAGCGGGAAGCAGCTCAACGCGGCGCAAACCGACTTGACGGGAAAAATAAACGGATTCCTCAAGCAGGCTCACGAAGCCATCTTGGCCGACGACTGGGTCCGCGCGCAGAACCTGGCCGAAAAAGCGCGTGTGCTATCCGCGGAACTCGTAAAATCGTTTTAACCAGCCTGCATTTGCTATTCGCGAATAGCGAAGCTATACTCGCTTCATGCCCTTAAAGCCACAAGACGTCGTGGTTCTAGTAAAGCTCCTTGAATACAACGGTGCCCGGCCCTCGTATGCTCAAATTGCCAAAGAACTTTTCTTAAGTGTCTCTGAAGTTCATGCTTCCGTTCAGCGCTCGAAACAAGCCCATTTGCTTGGGGGAACGGCTCTAAATGAAACTCCCAATAAGCCTGCCTTGGAAGAGTTTTTGATCCATGGGCTTAAATACGCCTTCCCTCCAGAGCGAGGCGAACTTACCCGCGGTGTGCCCACTGGTTACGCGGCCGAGCCGCTTAAGAGTCGAATTTCAGCGGGGACTGACCCTCCCCCTGTTTGGCCTTATCCCGAGGGAAAGACTCGAGGATATTCATTTGCTCCTCTATATAAGACTGTACCGAAAGCGGCGCTGCGCGATCTCTTTCTCTACGAGATGCTGACGCTTATCGACGCCATTCGTGATGGAAGGTCTCGCGAGCGGAGTCTTGCCGAAAAAGAGCTCAAAGCAAGGTTATATTCACCGCGACATGCCGAACTCTAATATTGACCTTCTCAAGGGAGTGGCCCGACACCTGGGACAGTCAATTGCGATTGCCAATTCTGCAGAATAGACTGGTGAAAATCTCACGACAGTGATGCAAGAGAAGCTCACGCGTTACGAGAGTCAAGGAACTCAACTCCGACTTGTAAACTGATAAGATATTGGCGTGAAAACGTACGATGCGGTGATTGTCGGCGGGGGCATCATTGGCGGATCGATTGCCTTCGATCTGGCGCGGCGAAATCTGCGCGTTGCCGTGCTGGACCGGCAGGAACTCATGCGTGAGGCCTCCTGGGCGGCTGCGGGAATGTTATCACCGGCCCCGGATTGTCCGTCGGCGATTCCGCTTGTTCCGCTGGGACGCGCGAGCCTCGCGCTGTATCCGAAATTTGTCGAGGCCGTGGAAGTCGCGTCGGGGATGCGCACCGGTTATCGGAATGGTGGCGCAATCGAAATCATTTGCCATGGCGATGTGGGACGCGAATTAAGCACGCTCGTGGCGCTGCTTCACGGACTGGGACTCGCCTGTGAACCGCTGCCGCTCGACGAAGCCAGGAAAATGGAACCTGCGCTCGGGCGGGATGCTCGCGCGGCGGCATTTCTTCCCGACGAATGTTCGATTGAACCGCGGGCACTCACGGCTGCGGTACTCGTTGCTGCGGAGTCCGCGGGAGCGGCGCTGTGCCCCGGTGTCGAAGTGACTTCACTCCTGTTCAGTGAAAAGAAATGCGCGGGAGTAAAAACTTCCAGTGGCGAAATTTTTCACGCGGCGCAGGTGGTGCTCGCCGCGGGCTGCTGGTCGTCACAAATTCCCGAGGCCGCGCCGTATGCGCCGACACTTCCCGTGCGCGGCCAGATGGCTGCGTTGCGGCATTTCGGGACGCCCATTCAATATGTGTTGCGCTCCGAGCGCGGTTACCTTGTACCCCGCGGCTTGGAGAGCCCACAGACGCTGGTGGTGGGCAGCACGATTGAAAACGCGGGCTATGAAAAGCGCGTCACTTCGGGTGGGATCGAAAAAATCCTTTCGGCGGCGAATGAACTTGCACCCCTACTCGAGAAGGCGGAAATCCTCGAGACCTGGTGCGGCTTGCGCCCAGGCACTCCCGATCAACTGCCCATCCTGGGGCCCGTGGATGTCGATGGATTGCTGTTCGCCACCGGCCACTACCGCAATGGAATTCTGCTCGCTCCCATCACAGCGAAACTGATCGGCGAGTGGATCGCCGAGCGCAGGACCAGCATGGATTGGGAGGCGTTCAGCCCGCTGCGATTCCTTGGGGCGAAAGAGAACCGTTCCGTAACAGCATGACCAGCCTTGCTGATAAATCTATATCATAATTTTACTCTGTATTAATATTTTGGTGGGCTTACTGTAGGACGGGCTTCAGCCTGTCGGGTTTGCTCGTTGCGTCCGATCGAAAAACCGACATGCTGAAGCCCGTCCTACTAAAAAGGCGGCAGGCCGCGCCTGGGTTCACGATCGGGCGGTGGAGAAAACGTGAAGGCTCGGACGGGACCCGTGAAATTGATGCGGCTGGCGTCGATATAGACGGGCCGGTCAAGGATAATGTCAACGCTTGTGCCGCGTGGAAGTTGCAGCTCGGGACCGCGCGTGAGTAGTACCGTAGCAAGCCCCACTGCCGCGCCAACGCCGGCTCCGATGCCCGCGCCCGCTCCGCTTTGCGATGCGATGGCTCCAATGCCCGCGCCTGCTCCGGTCGTTTCGATGACGGTTCCGGCATCATGCGCCTTGTTCGTATCTCCGTGAATTTTTCCTTCCTTGTCGGTCGATTCATTTCCGGTTGTGCCCGCATTCGTCGGGACGGCGTTGAAATCCACTGTGTAGCCGTTCGCGAAGATCATGCTATTGAGCCGCATGCGGATTTCTCCCGTGCCTTTTACCTTGCCGGGGCGCTGGGCTTCCACAATCTCACCCTGCACATACGATCCAACAGGAATCACAATGCGATTCTGGATCGAAATCGGAAAAACCGTTTGAAAATAGACCGGATCGCCAGGCTTGGCATTTCGCGTGGTCAACGAATTTTCGAGGGTCAATGGCAGGCGAGTGCCCGATGGAACGACAACCCATTCCGGCGCGGTCTTCGTCGCGGAATCCGCGGCTCCCGCGGGTGCTCCCTGTCCCGATAAGGGCGCGGGAGCTTCCGCTGCGGGAGGATGCACGGGCCCAGCCGGCTGTTGCGCGGGAAGCGTTCCCGCGCCTACAAGAAAGGCCGCGAAGGCCAGCAACGAAGATTGTATGTTCATATAATTTCCTCGATAGCTGCTTGGATGCGGATTCCAAATCCCAGGACGCCGGGATTATACCCCGTTCCGCCTTTTCCGGCTTTCGATATACATTACGATTCACTTCCTAGGGTATCGGTAGATTTATTAGGCTAACAGTAAATGGAACCACAGATGAACACAGATAAACACAGATTAAAGATAGGCCCGGAAACAGAGATGACAGGGAGGTTAAAACAAAAACGAAAAAATGTTCCTGGACTTATAATTCACTTTTTATAAGCTTTTAATTCTTGTTCTTTCCTTGGCGCTTTTTCTTTTCATTCTTTAATCTGTGTTTATCTGTGTTCATCTGTGG
>PMOP01000295.1 GCA_003161495.1 Acidobacteriota bacterium
ACACAGGCAGCTTGACGTCACCCACAAAACCCCGGATTTGACAGGCTAACGACCCAGGCATACGATTCCTAAAGTTAAATGACTTTCTTCGCGCTCATTCAAATGAATCGTCGAACAGCAATTTCCAAAACTCGTCCGGCCCGCTGGCGCATTGTCGGCCTGGGTGTAGCTCTCGCATTTTGTGCCGCACACATCGCGGCTGATCCCAATTCCTCAGACCCCAAACGGTACCTGGATGACGTGAAAGCCCTTGCCTCTCCCGCAATGGAAGGCCGCGGCGCGGGGACCAAGGGCATCGAGCGCGCCGCGGATTTGATCGAGCAGCGTTACCGTTCCCTCGGACTGCAACCGGCGGGAGCTAAATCCTACTTCCAGCCATTCACCGTAATTACCGGCGCAAAATTGAAAGAGGGCAATCATCTGGAAGTGCAGGACGGCAAATCGAAGCATGGAATAAAGCTGAACGAGGAATTCGTTCCGTTCAGTTTTTCCGCTTCGGGGGAAGTCACCGGGCCTGTCGCATTCGCCGGATATGGCGCGACCGCTCCCGAATTTGGCTACGACGATTACGCGCACCTCGACGTCAAGGGTAAAATCGTCGTCATTCTGCGTTACGAGCCCGCGGGTTTTGCAGGGAAGAGCGGCAACGCCGGGCTGACGCAACACTCTCAGCTGATCACCAAGGCGATCAATGCGCGGAATCATGGCGCAAGAGCTGTCATTGTGGTCAACGGGAAATTGGGAGACGGTGAAGAGGATCAGCTCACGAAATTCGGGAGCGTGAATGGGCCCGAAAACTCCGGCATCGCGATCGTGCAGGCAAAAAACGAGGCCGTGAACGCATGGTTCGCGGCGGCAGGCGAAGGGAAATCTCTCTCTGAAACTCAAAATCAGATTAATTCATCGTCGACTCCTGCTTCGTTCGCGTTTCAAGACAAGTTGCAGATTTCGCTCGCCGTCAATATCGAGAAGACGCGCGCGACCGTCAACAATGTGCTGGCCTATCTTCCCGGCGAGACCGATGAATACATCATCATCGGTGCGCATTACGATCACCTCGGCTACGGAAACGTCGATTCGCTCGCGCCTTCGCAGATCGGCCAGATACATCCCGGCGCCGACGACAACGCTTCGGGCACCGCGGGCGTTCTCGAACTCGCGCGATTGCTTGCTCCCCGAAAAGGCCAGCTCCAGCGCGGCATTTTGTTCGCTGATTTTGCCGGGGAAGAGTTGGGCCTGCTCGGTTCGGCGGAATGGGTGAAGGAGCCGACGCTGCCGCTCGACAAAGCCGTCGCCATGATCAACATGGACATGATCGGCCGGATCAAGGATGAAAAAGTTTTTATTGGCGGGACGGGAACTGGCGCCACGTTCAAGAATCTCCTCGATGAAGAGAAAGGGAAATTCCCATTTCATATCGAGTATTCCGCCAGCGGCTACGCGGCAAGCGATCACACCTCCTTTGTCGGAAAGAAAATTCCAGTGCTTTTCTTTTTCTCGGGATTGCACTCGGACTACCACAAGCCTTCCGACACCTGGGACAAGATCAATGCGCCCGACGCAGCGAAACTTTTGGATTTCATCGAGGATGTGGCTTTAAAAATCGATTCCGCAAACGAGCGCGTCGCGTTCTTCACCGTGAAGGAAGATCAGCCGCGCGGCCAGCCCGGGAGCGGCGGTGGAGGTGGCGGGTACGGACCTTATTTCGGTTCGATTCCGGATTTTGGACAGGAAGAAAACGGCGTCAAATTTTCCGATGTTCGCCCGGGATCGCCCGCGGCGAAGGCGGGCTTCAAGGCCGGCGACGTTCTCGTTCAATTTGGCGATAAGCCGATTCACAATTTGTACGATTTTACGGACGCCCTGCGCCGCAGCAAAGTCGGCGACGTCGTGGACGTGCAAGTGCTGCGCGGCGGCAAACCCGTCAACGCATCCGTGAAGCTGGAACAGAGGAAATAGTTCTGGGGCTAAGGTTTTAATTTGTAGCTCACCTCTTCAGAGGTGAGGGTTTAGGTGTGCGCCGCCGACCACTTTAGAAAATAAGAGTGTTTATGCGAATCGCCGGAAAAATCCCCGCCTCTGAAGAGGCGGGCTACAACATACAGGAACGAAGAAAAATCATGCCGAAATCATCGATTGCGCGGCCCGCTCTTCTCCTTTTGCTCATCGCCGCATCCGCGTCTTTAGCGACTTATTCTCAAGCGCCGAGCGTCAGCAAAACAAATTTCGAATCACTCACGGTTCCCGGCGAGAAGCATCTGGGCAACGTTCGCCAGCTCACCTTCGGCGGCACGAATGCCGAGGCATATTTTTCCGCGGACAACAAATCCCTGATCTTCATGCATTCCGGCGCGGGCGTTCCGTGCGACCAGATGTACACCATGCCGGTGGATACGCCCGATGGAAAACCCGCCGTGCCGACACTTGTGAGCACAGGCAAGGGCCGTACGACCTGCGGTTACTTTTTTCCCAGTGGCGACCGCATCCTGTTTTCCTCGACGCACGCCGCCAGCGCCGAATGTCCGCCGCGCCCCGATTATTCGCACGGCTACGTCTGGCCGATTTACAGCTCCTACGAAATATATACGGCCAAGCCCGACGGCAGCGATTTGCGCCTTCTGTCCCATGCTCCCGGCAGCTACAACGCGGAATCGACCATCAGCCGCGACGGCAAGAAAATTGTATTCACGTCCACGCGTAACGGAGACCTGGATGTTTACTCCATGAACGCCGATGGCAGCGATGTCCGCCAGCTCACGCATGAGTTGGGTTACGACGGCGGCGCATTCTTTTCCGATGATGGCAAAAAAATTGTTTATCGTTCCGAGCAACCGAAAACCCCGGAGCAAATCGCCGACTACAAGGATTTGCTTTCCCGCGGACTGATTCGTCCCGGCAATCTGGAAATCTGGGTGATGGACGCCGATGGAAATAATAAGCGGCAGGTCACGCACAATGGCGCTGCAAATTTCGCCCCGTATTTTTTCCCCGGCGGCAAGCGCATCATTTTTGCCTCCAATGTAGCCAACCAGAAAGATCCGAGCGGCTTTGATCTCTACGCCATCAACGTCGACGGCACCGGCCTCGAACAGATCACCTATCACCCGGACTTCGACGCTTTCCCAATGTTTTCCTCTGACGGCAAGCGCCTCGTCTGGGCCTCCAATCGCAACGGCAAAGCCCCGCATGAAACGAATATTTTTATTGCCGATTGGGTGGAGTGAAGTGGCGCATTTAGTGGCGCGGGCTTCAGCCTGCGGATTTTCGCTATAAAGCAAATTCAAAACCAGACAGGCTGAAGCCCGTCCTACTGGGGATTTTCGTCAATCCATCGCCCAGTGGTATACTTTCGCCCGTCTCCCACATCAAAAGAAGTAGGATTAAATCGAAAAGGAGTTCGGCATGTATCGAAGCGATGTTGTCGGCAGCCTGTTGCGTCCTGCGTATCTTAAGAAAGCGCGCGAAGAGCATGAGGCGGGCCGCCTGAGCGATGCAGAATTCAAGCGCCTGGAAGATCGCGCTGTCGACGAGGCGGTTGCGCTCCAGCTCCGCACTGGTCTCGATGTGCTCACGGACGGGGAGATGCGGCGATACGCTTTTTACGGGCACCTGATCGATGCGGTGGAAGGATTCGACAAGCTGGGCGGCTGGTCCATTCCATTTCGCAATGAGGCTGGCGAGGAATTCAGCCATCCCCGGCCGGTCGTGGTTTCCCGCCTGCGCCGGAAGCGGCCGATGTGCGCGGAGGAGTTCACGTATTTGCGCGCGCGCACGGATCATCCAGCCAAGACTACGCTCCTCAGCGCGCAACAGGCGGCAGCCTATTACGACGCAAAAAAATCCAGCGGCGCCTACGCTACCGTCGACGCGTTTCTTGCCGACCTCGTGGATTTACTCCGCGACGAAGTTGCCGAACTCATCCGCCTCGGCTGCACGTACATTCAAGTCGACTCGCCGCAATATGCCGCGCTGATCGATTCCAAAATTCGCGAGGGCTACCGACAGCGGGGAAATGATCCCGACCGGCTCCTCGATCTTTCCATCGAAATGGACAACGCGGTGATCGGAGGCCATCCCAACGTGGTTTTTGGCCTGCACCTGTGCCGCGGCAACAACCAGAGCAAGTTCTACGCTTCGGGCGATTACGCTCCGATCGCGAAGGTTTTTCGCCAGACAAAATATCAAAGATTCCTGCTCGAATTCGACGATGAGCGGTCCGGCGGCTTCGAGCCGCTCGCGCAAGTTCCCTCCGACCGAACCGTTGTGCTGGGCCTCGTCAGCACCAAAAAATCCGCTTTGGAGAGCAAGGACGAACTCAAGAGCCGCGTTCGCGCCGCCGAAAAATTCGTTCCGCTCGATCGGCTTGCTTTGAGCCCGCAATGCGGATTCGCCTCGACGATGGAGGGAAATTTGCTCTCCGAGGCCGACCAGGAAGCCAAGCTCCGGCTCGTCGCGGAAACGGCGCGCGAGGTCTGGGGCGAGGCGCGCTCGCCGGAATCGGCGAAAGTGAAAGGGAAGTCCGTCTAAGTTGAAGCTTCCTCCCGGTCCAAAAGGTTTTCCCGTTGTGGGCAGCGTGTTCGAGCCGAAAGGCGACACGATCCGCTACCTCACGAAGTGCGCGCGGGAATACGGCGACATCGTTTTTTTCCGCTTCCTCGGCGTGCCCGCGTGTTTTGTAAACCGGCCGGACTACATCGAATCGGTCCTCGTCACCCAGAATAATAATTTCGTTAAATCGAAGGACTATCGCGCGATGCGCCGCGTGCTCGGCAATGGGCTGCTGCTGAGCGAAGGCGAATTCTGGCGGCGCCAGCGCAAACTCATCCAGCCCGCATTTCACCAGGGGCGGATCGCGGCCTATGCGGAAATCATGGCGGGATACACGCAGCAAATGCTGGCGTCCTGGAGCGACGGGCAGACGCTCGACATTCATGAAGCCATGATGCGCCTCACGCTCGGCATCGTCGCGAAGACGCTGTTCGACGCGGATGTTTCGCACGAAGCGGAAGACGTGGACGCCGCGCTCGCAGTGTTGATGGGTAAATTCCTCCGACAGGCGGGGCTTGCACTGCTTCTGCCCGTCTGGGTTCCCCTCCCGACTTCGCAGCTTTTGAAGCGCGCTGTCGGCCGCCTGGACAAAGTGATTTACAGCATCATCGAGCGGCGCCGCGCCAGCGGACAAATGTCCGGAGATTTGCTCAGCGTGTTTTTGCAGGTACAGGACGATGAAGGAGTGGGCATGACCGACCGCCAACTCCACGACGAAATCATGACGCTATTTCTTGCCGGTCATGAGACCACGGCGAACGTGCTTTCCTGGACATGGTTTTTGTTGGGCCAAAACCCGGAAGTGGAGGAAAAACTTTTTGAGGAATTGAACCGCGTGCTGGGCGGAAGAGTTCCCACGCTCGCCGATTTGCCGAAGCTGATTTACACCGACACTGTGTTGCGGGAATCGATGCGATTGTATCCTCCCGTGTGGGTGATTGGGCGGCGCGCGCTTTCTCCGTTCCGTCTTGGTGAGTACGAGCTGCCTGCGGATACCAACGTGCTCATCTCGCAGCTCATCATGCACAAAGACGCGCGCTATTTTCCGGAGCCGCAGCGTTTTGATCCGGATCGCTGGAGCGCGAGCGATCCGCGTGGCGCGTCTCTGCCAAGATTTGCCTATTTTCCTTTTGGCGGCGGGCCAAGAGTTTGCATCGGCGCCGGATTCGCCATGATGGAAGCGGTGTTACTCCTTGCCACAATCGCGCAGCAATTCCGAATCCAGATCGCTCCCGGCCAACAGGTCAGTATGCAGCCTTCGGTAACGTTGCGTCCGAGGAATGGAATTCCAGTTACTTTAAGGCGGCGTTAAGAGTGGCGCAGGCTTCAGCCTGTGGGGTTTTGGCCTTGCTTGCACTAAACCCCACATGCTGAAGCCTGCGCCACTGTGATTTGTCCACGCTTGATGTTTCTTTTGAATATGGAGGAGGAAAGAATAAACATCAGGAGCCGGAATCGGCAACAGAAACGCCAATCGTCCGTCCCGGCACTAAATAATTCACAACGTAATCGCGCACAGCGTCTTCAAGAGAAGTGATGGGCTGATCGTAGCCAGTAGCGAGCAGTTTGCGCA
>PMOP01000296.1 GCA_003161495.1 Acidobacteriota bacterium
AACCTACCATGCGTGGAAACAGAAGCGTTGCATCCAACACCGCAGCGTACTATCGTGAGCGAATGGCTAAGGCAAAGGAATTCCTCAACAATCCGGGCCCCATAAACGAAGAAGAGGACGTAGAGACCCTCGCGGCGATTGACGAAGGCATCCGCAACACAAATGCCGGCCGAACCTTTTCCATGGAGGAAGTCCGCGAGCAGTTACGACAGTGGCTATCCCCGAAATCCTGATTACCGAGTACTGGCATGTTCGGAAAGCTTCAACGTAGGAAAGCCTTTGATCAACTTGCCCACCTTTTGCTGCGCGAGCCGCAATTCGTACAGATTCTGCAAGTTGAGCCAGAATTCCGGTGTAGTCCCAAAGAAATGCGCGAGGCGCAGAGCTGTGTCACCAGTAATGGAGCGTTGCCCGTTCAGAATTTGCGTAACTCGATTTGTGGGCACATGCATTTTGCGGGCAAGCCCCGCAGCGCTCATGCCTAGTGCATCGAGTTCTTCGGCCAGGTGCTCGCCTGGATGGATTGGGGTCACAGCCACAATATTTCTCCTAGTGATAGTCAACAATCTCAACGTTTACGGGGCCCGGCGATCCTTCCGGCCACGCAAAACAAATCCGCCACTGATCGTTAATACGGATGCCGTATTGCCCCTTGCGGTCGCCTTTCAGGGCTTCGAAGCGGTTGCCGGGCAATACAGCAAGATCGGAGAGTTTAGCGGCAGCTTCGAGCCGGTCCAGTTTCAGACGGGCCGAACGCTCGATGCCCGGGATTCCCTTGACCCATTCGCCAGCGGCGAAGTCCCTCGTTCGCTGGTCCCGATAGCTGACGATCATAAGGATAATACTGCTAATTATGCGTTACGTCAAGCGTAACACTTCGGGCGCGCGCGAAGGGCACGGCTCGGAAAATTCGGCGCGCAGAAGAAAAAGAAATCAGCTACGGCAAATTCTCGATCTTGCGCGCGTCGCCGGTGAGTTGCAGGATGTGCATGCCGGTGTTGGCGCGATCGACGATGTAGATGTAGCCGCGGTCGTCCACTTCCACGTTGTTGGTTTGGATGGCGATTTTGCATTTCTGGTCGGCGCCCTGGCCGACGCAGCGCTTGTCGGTGGCGTCGGTGATGGCGGGAATGTAGTAGGCGATTTCCTTGGGAGTGTAGGGATCGCGCACATCGACGGCGCGCACGCCGGCGTTGAAGTAGGCGACAAAGATGATGCGCTTGTAGAAGACGGGCGTCATGCTTTCGTTCGTCGAGTGCGTGCCGAAGCGTCCTCCGCGGCTGCAGAAATTGCCGCTGGGCTCGGGCACATACCAGGTGGAGACGCCGAAGATTTTCGATTCCGTGGTGATGTCGAAAATATGCATCATTTCTTCCGGCGCGTGGCACTCATTGTCCGTGGTCTCACCGACAATCACGAGGAAGTCACGCTTGCTTAGGGCCGGGCCCCAGGCCTTCAGATTCGGCACCTCCACGCCCAGCATCGGATAGGTTGTGTGCGCCCCCACCTCCGCCGGCAAATCGAGCCGGCCGAGCATGGGCGATTCGAGGTTCGCGTCGGTCGGTTCCTTGGGACCATGGATGAGTTTGTCGCGGTCCAGAATTTCGATCATGCCCTTGCCGTTCGTGCCGTAACCTGCGTAAATGCGGTTGCCCTTTGCCCCTGTGGACATCACGCCGTGCATGTCGGTAGGCACTGGGCCGGTGGCATCAGGTTGCTGGCCCGGCAGTCCGAAATCGCGAATGTGTTGCGGCTCCGAAGGATCGCCAAGGTCGTACACTTGCCCCATGCGCTTGGTGCGCCATCCGGGCGCGCCGGAAACAAGGTACGCCATGCCAGTGTCGCACTCCCACCAGCTTTTGTGAGTATCGCGCAAGCCGCTCTCGACCACCGTCAGCCGGCTTGGCTTTGCGGGATCGCTGACATCCCAAATTTCATGCGAGCCGGTGCCGCGCGTGCGCAGCAAATATACTTTGTTCTTCGCGGCGCGGGGCAATTCGCTGCCGTCGCACACGCGGGCCATTTGCGCCCCGCCGGTTTCACCGGGCCCCTCGATGCGCGGATCGCCCGGAATGTGCGCCAGATATTTCGGATTCTTCGGATCGGTCACATCCACGACGGACGTGCCGTTATCTTCCATTTTCCCGGTCAGCGGATTCATGGCCGAGCCGCCGTGATGGCCGATGTAGGCGATCCAGCGATTGCCCTGATGGTGGATGGTCGGCTGGTAGGCGCTGCGCCCCTGCAAATCGTTCCAGCCGAGAAGCTCCATATTCTTGCTCTCAGGCTTGTTCTCCGTCTTATTCTGGGCGACCGCAGTCGCGGCCGCACATGCGGCAAGCACGAAACCGAGCACGACGACCCCAACACTTCTATTTCGCACGCGAGCGTTACCAAACATGTTTCCTCCCGTTTCGATTCCCCAGCAATCACTGGCTGTAAGTGCGCGGGCTGTAAATGCGCAGGCTGCAACTGGCTGCAAGCGCGCAGCCTGCGGATGCGCGAAAATCCGCGCAACCATTTAAAATTTTAGCGTATCTTTGATTCCCACCGGGGGTTCCCGAGAGGGATTCCCGGCCTGAAAGTGTACACCTGATGCACGTTTCCACCCACAACTTCGAATCTGATAAAGTGCTCTCAGCCGCTGCACTGTCCGACGCGCGATCAGCCCAGAGCGTTTCACCCATGAAATATTTCACCCTGCTTCCGCGTACTATCTGGTGGATGCGAGGAGACATCCCCAGGGGATGAGCCCCGCCGAACAGGCCGCCACGCAGGAGCGCATCGCCCTGGCCAAAGCTGGGAATTCGGAGGCCTGGGGCGAGCTGTATCGCGAGCACGCACCGGCGATTTTCCGTTTCTGCCGGCGCGCCATGCCCACGCGCGAGGACGCTGAAGACGCCACCATGGATATTTTTATCAAAGTCCGCCAGAAACTTTCGCAATACGACGCCACGCGTCCCTTCAGCGCGTGGCTGTATACGGTGGCGGCCAATCATTGCTGGGATTTGCTGCGGCGGCGCAAATTGCGGCAGGACCTGGAGACAGGCGAAGTTGAAAATATGCCCCTGGAGCATCCCGATCCCGGGCAGCTCACGCAGCTGATTGAAAAGCGCACCGGCCAGGAAGTTCGCCGCGCGCTGGACAAACTGCCGGCGCGCTCGCGCATGGCGCTGGTGCTGCGTTACTACTCGGATATGAGCTACGATGACATCGCTGCAACGCTTGGAGTGCGTCGCACTTTTGTGGGCGTCGTGCTCTTGCGCGCGCGCCACCAGTTGCGCGAAATCCTCGAAGGGCAAGGCGGCGCGAGTCTCGCCGCGGGAGGCGCGTCGTGATTCATTTTGACGAAATGGCCTGCCTGCTTTACCTCGAAGGGCAACTGGATGCAGCGCGTTCGCGGGAACTCGCCGCGCATGTCGAAGAGTGCGCACCTTGCCGCGAATTGCTTCACGCGCTCGAAAGCGAAACAACTTTGCTTTCCAGCGCGCTCACCGAAGAGAACGAATCAATCCCCGCGCGGCTCCTTGGAGAACACACACGGCGCTTGCCGGCCTGGGCCTGGACTTTGGCATTTGGAGTTTTTGCGGCGGGCGTCTACTGGCTGTGGATCGATGGCATCGGCCCCTTGTTCGATCAATTCAGCAGTGCGGGATTCGGCGGGACGGATTTGTTCAGCATGATTGTTTTTAGCGGAGCTTTCTGGGAAGGATGGAGCGATATCATGGACGCAATTCAAATTGGCGTAGTGGTTTTGCTGGCGATCGTGGCCATCGAATGGATTCGGCGCAGGCTGCGCAGGTCCGCGGCGATTGCCGTGGTGGTATCGGCGCTGCTGCTTGCCGTGGCGTTGCCGCAAAGAGCCTCGGCGGCGGATGTGCGGCGCGGGCGAGCCATTCTGATTCCGGCCGGCGACGTTGTGCACAATGATCTAGTCGTCATCGGGCCATCGGTGAGAATTGACGGAACGGTGGAAGGCGACGTGATTGCCTTTACGCGCAGCCTCACTGTTACCGGGCACGTTACAGGGGACGTAATTGCCTTCGCCGGAGGAGTCGCGATCGACGGAAACGTGGATGGAAATGTGCGCGTGATGTCGCACAGCATGATTCTGGAAGGCACGACCGGGAAAAATATTTCAGTCATCGCAAACACTCTGGAACTTACTTCCAAGGGAAATGTGGGCGGTGAAGCAATCGTTTTGGCTACCGATGCGGACTTGGATGGCAAGATTCAGCGCGACTTGCTGGGATTGTTTGGCAGGGGGGACCTCGAAGGCTTAATCGGCGGGGAAGCCTGGATACGCGGAGGGAGCCTCGAAGTTGCCTCCACGGCGGAAATTCGCGGACCAGCGACGTACGAAGGCCCGCAACAACCCATTGTGGAAGCGGGAGCAAAGCTGGCCAGTCCAATTCGAACGGAAATCACGCAGGGGATGCGACGGACGCGGATGACCACAGCGCGTACTGCGGTTCGCGCAGTTTTCGGCTATGCAGCATTGCTGGCGGTTGGAATTTTACTGCTGCTTATCTTTCCTGGATTTTTCCGCGCGACACTTCGGGAAGCGGGCAGCATCGGCCTGCCAATTGGAGTCGGCGCGCTGGCACTGATCAGTGGCGGGTTCCTGCTGGTTCTCGGAGTGCTGCTGCTATTTGTAGGCGTGGGAGCGGGAATGGCGAGCGTGATGGCCTATGCGCCAGTTCTGTACGTCGCTCACATATTTGTGGGCGTGTGGCTTGGCAACAGGATTCGCGGCGAATCGCCTGACAACACCAGCGCAATCATCGGGCGGATGGCGCTGGGCCTCTTGATTCTTCGCGTTGTGGAACTTGTTCCCGTGGTTGGATGGCTGGTGTGGCTGGCGGTTGTTCTGTGGGGAACGGGTGCTGTTTTGATGGGTTTTTATCGAACGTCGCGATTGCAGAGCGCGCCGGTTCCCGCGTAAATCATCTTGGAAACCCAAGGGAGTGGGTGCGGATTTTGCAGCGGGGATTCACGGGCTGCGGAAAAAGCGCCCAATCACTTTTGTCATTCCGAGCGGAGCGAGGAATCTCTCATTTTTTTCTTGGGCAAAAACCGAAGAGAGATTCCTCGCTCCGCTCGGAATGACAAAATCACAAACTTTTTGGCAAACAAGCGTGCAACCTGCTATTTCAAAACGACTCTCGTCGCCAGTAGTGTGCGGTTTGTGACGCCGGTGTTGAAGAGTGGGCCGCGAACGGAAACCGGGTCGTTGGTAAGGTTTGTGGAAGCATTGATCGTGCCGCCGATTTCATAGTAGGTCGTGGGAGGAGTGACCGAAGTTTGCGCAAGTATCTGCGTGACACCGCCGTGCCCGAAAAACAGGGACGGCAACGAAGAGTTCTGGCCAATCGTAATGACCGAAGAGGCCTCCGATTGCACCGTTGCAGTGACTCGCGACGAGCGCAAGCGCACACGATCCGCAACAATTGTGCTGTTCGTGGACGTGCTGTTCCGCCGCAGCGAAACTTCCTGTCCTGCAACCAAGTCGGCTGGGCCCGTGTAGAATGTCGAAAATGAGGTTGTGCTTTCCTGCAGATTATCCACATGCAGGAAGTCGACATCGAATGTCGTTGCTGGTGACGCGGAATACTGCACGGTAACCGCTTGCCCGATTTTTAATCCCGTCCCGGACGCAGAAATAGAGTGGACTATCAGGCTGAATTGCTGCGAGGCAACATTGGTGCTGGTAATCTCGCCTTCGACCTCGATATCGCTGCTGTCCGCGTCTTCAAAGAGAATGTTTCGCGCGAGAATGGACCCATCCGCCTGAAGGCCGATATCCACACTGAGAATTTGGTTGGCCTTCAGGCATGCAAAGCCCGGAGCCGAACAGGCGCTGTTGGGAAATTGAAAAAACGTCGACGTGCCGTCAACCTTCAAGGAGAATGATCCAGCTGCGTTGCTCAGCGTGAACGTATTTCCTGAAGCGTTGATGCTTGCCACATGTCCAACGACGTCTTCCGCGCCGACCGGTGGCGCGGCGGTCCCGGCTGGCGTAAATGAAGTAACCGTGGTCCCGGAGCTGAAATCCGCGCCCAAAGCTGAGTTCAGCAGGTTGTCCAGATTAACGTCAATCAGCAATCCCGTGAGGCTGGATGATGCGATTGTGAACGCAGTCAACGGAACCGTGGTGGACAGACTAGACGCGGCCGGCACGACCGTACAGATTGAGCTCATAGCGCAGCCCGCTATTGTCGATCCCGTGTCGTTTTCAATCGTAAGCGATGGATTTGCGAAAGTAAGAGTTACTGATGTGTAATTGCCTGCCGGAATCTTTGAAGCTGTGGCAATGTACCCGATATCGGTTTGCAGCCGGGTAAGCTCCACGGTCGTCGATCCGGAAAAAATGGAAACGTTTCCGGGGGCCAGCGTTGCGCCCGTGAGCGTCACTTCAGCGGAAAGGACGCTGACAGTTGAGGGGGGAGAATCCGTCATGGCGATAACCACCGACGAATTCCCGTTGTTCTGTGTCTGCGAGCCAAATTGATTCGTTCCGCCGCAGCCGACGAGCGCCGCGCAGAAAATCACCACGCTAATTGGCCAAATCGATCGAATTGGAAACATGACACCCCTGAAAAAACCACACCGCCGGACAGCAGGCAAAATCGCTTCACTGCGGCCTGCATTCTCCGGGCCTAGGTTCACACGTTAAAGCTAGCATATAGTGCAATTTTAGAAGGTTAAATCCGGCATCGGTGTGAGGAATGAGTTCCTGTCCCTATGGACAGGAGCTTTTTGCTGGTCGAGCGGTTAGCGATTCAGTATTTCAAGCCGACATCTAAACTAAGCCCAGGGCATGTCCCACGTGTCCGATGATTTCGCAGGCACTCTCCAGGTCAGCCCGTTTGTGCGTGGCGGTTACGATGGCACGCAGCCGCGCCTTGCCCTCCGCAACCGTGGGAGCGCCGACGCCTGGAATGTAGACGCCCTCGTCGAAGAGACGTCGCGAGAATTCAAATGCCTTGGCTCCTTCTCCGACGTGAATGGGAGTGATGGGAGTTTCAGTCGCGCCGATGGAAAAGCCAAATTTCTTCAGGCGTCGCTGAAAAAATTTCGTGTTTGCCCAGAGTTTCTTCACCAGCTTTTCGCCGTCCGGGGAATCGAGCAGCGTGAAGGCCGCCTGGCAGGTGGCGATGACCGAAGGCGGATGCCCGGTGGAATAAAGAAACGGCCGCGCGCGGCGATACAGAAAATCGATCAAATCGCGCGAGCCGCACACATAGCCGCCCATCGAGCCGATTGCCTTGCTGAGTGTGCCAACCTGAATGTGCACGCGGCCGTGGCAGCCGAGATGGTCCACCGTGCCGCGCCCGCCGCGGCCGAGCACTCCCGAAGAGTGCGCGTCGTCCACCATCATGATGCAATTATATTTTTCGGCAAGGCTGCACAATTCCGGGAGCGGGGCGATGTCGCCATCCATGGAAAACACGCCATCTGTGATGAGCAACTTATGGCCGGGCCAGTTTTCGGTTTC
>PMOP01000403.1 GCA_003161495.1 Acidobacteriota bacterium
CGCCGCGCCAATCAGCCGGCGCATGCTGGCGCGCTGCAGGCGAACCTCAAACAAAAAAACGGAAATGGAAAATGCCAGGCCGACGCCGGCGGCCACAAGATTAGACAAACCGAAGGGATGAAAATGGTATCCCGCGGCGACACAGGCGATAGAAAAAATCAGCCGCACCATCAGGTGATCCCACCAGTTTCCGAATTCAGGCTGGGTTTGAGCCGGTGTAGCGGGACGCAGCGGAAACGGCATCGATGGAAGCGGAGGAACGGCAGTTCCTGACCGGGTAAAAGGACGATTCATAAAGCCTCATTTCTTATGAGGAGGCGAAAAAATAGATCGGCAACACCCACTCACTATCAATGTGTATCAATCGGGGCTGACCTGGAACGAAAGGAATGACCACAGCCCTTTTATGCCTCCCACATATCCCATTTGGCATGGAATAGTCAAGATTTTATAAATTTCATTTTTTGTGCGAATCGTGACGAGGTGAAAGCTACACGCCTGCTCCGGAAATTCGACCAATTGCGATTCCGATGAAATAGGTGACGACTCCCTCGACCGCGCCGACGAAAGTCATTTCAAGACCGCTGGCCCACCACGAACGGATCGTTATCAGAGACTTGGCCGCGCCCACGGCGAAGTGCGCCAGCAGGGAAACAATCGCGGCGACAATTACGGCCGGATATCCGTTCAGAAAGAAAAATGGAATTACGGGAATGGTGGCGCCAATGGCCGTCGAGAGAGCGCCCGAGATGGCTGAAGTCACAGGTTTTCTTAGGCCCTCTTCGGTGGTGTTCAGGCGTTCCTGCGCCAGCGTGCGGACAAACTGGGCTTTGTCCTTGGACAAATGCTCGACAAACCGGTCGGCCTCTTCCGGAGGCAACCCTCTGATCTGGTAGCTGAGGGAAAGTACTTCCCGCGCTTCGGCTTCGTTGAATTCCACGGCTTCGCGCTCGCGAGAAAATTCCGCCTCATAGATTTCCCGCTCGCTTTTGGCCGCGAGATACGCGCCCGAGCCCATCGAAAGTGCGCTCGCAATCATGCCCACCATTCCCGCGATGATTACAAATTTGCTGTTGCCCAGCGTGGCTCCGGAAACGCCGGAGACAATTCCAAAGATCGCACCGAGGCCGTCGTTGATTCCGTAGATGGCGTCGCCGATCCAGCCCGCCGCTTTGGGATGGTCCGCATCTCTTGCGGCCAGAATTTCGTCAAGCACTTCTTTGGCCTGCTCGGGCGAAGATTGCGGGAGCGGCCGGCGGTTGCGAATGAGCCCGCTGAGGGTGCGGTAGTGGTCGCGTTCATCTTCGAGCGTTTGTTCCAGGATATGAATGCTGGGCGCGTCGCCGAGCTCTTTCATCTGTTTCGCGTACATGGCGATGTCGCGGCTCTCATCCAGCGACAGCCGCCGCAGCGCCACCCCAATACCGCCGACGCGATTGGCCATGGTGTCTGCCTCGCCGGTTTTCGGCCCGCGATAGACAGGGTCCGGACCACCCAACGCGCGAATTCGATCGGCCCAAAGCTGCGCGTGGCGCTGTTCGGCAGAGGCCAGAGTGCGAAAGGCGGCACGCCGCGAAGGATCGGTTTCGCGTTTTGCCAATGCTTCGTAAGTGAAGTATCCGCGCATCTCGGCCTGCCAATTGCTTTGGAGAATTTTCAGGATGCGGCCGCGATCCCGGGTGTCCATTTTAGAATCGGTGGTGGTCGTGTCTGCGCTCATGTCCAGATCTTACGGACTCAGGATGATTCTTTGCATAGATAGGCGGGGAAGTCAAAGACCGGGCAAAAGACCGAGCAACGGAAGAAAATTGAGGGCATTTTAAATGGCGTGTGACATTCGGCTAACCAGTCGTTGACGTTCAATCCGCTCGTCCGTATAATAGGGGTTTCCGATTTGTGTCTGGAGGGGCGATGTACGCCGTTATTCGAAGTGGTGGGAAACAGTACCGCGTTGCTCCCGGCGATACGGTCAAGGTGGAAACCTTGCCCGGCAAAGTGGGCGGCAAGATCACGTTTGGCGACGTGGTCGCCGTGGCTACCGACGAAAAGAAGCTTCTGACCGGGGCGGACGCCGCCAAGGCCAAAGTCATCGGCAAAATCATTGCCCAGGGACGCCATCCGAAACTCACGGTTTTTAAATACCGTTGCATTAAACAATACAAGATTGTCCGCGGCCACCGGCAGAATTACACAGCCGTCGAAGTCAGCGGAATCGAGCTCTAAGAGCTCCAAAGGAAATTGAGATGGCACATAAGAAAGGTGGCGGCTCCTCCGTAAACGGCCGCAACTCACCTGGACAAAGACTGGGCGTGAAGCGGTTCGGCGGGCAGCTCGTCCACGCGGGAACAATTTTGATCCGCCAGCGCGGCACCAAGCACAAGCCTGGCGTGAACGTGGGCCGCGGCAAGGACGATACGCTGTTCGCCTTGATTGACGGCGTCGTTCTTTTTCAGGACAAGGGCCAGGACGGGCGCTACATCAGCGTCCTGCCGCCCGAGCAGGCCGCACCAGCAACGCCTGCCGCTCTGCCAGCAAACTAAATGGATCTCGAATTTGAGAAGGCGGCTCCGCGGTGCGGGGCCGCCTTTTTGTTTATGTTTTAAGTAGCGCGGGCTTCAGCCTGCGGGGTTTTGTACTTGCGAGCACTAAAAAAAACCGCAGGCTGAAGCCCGCGCTACCAAATCGATCTCGCACTGTCGTATTCTGAAGGACGGAAGTGAACCATGGTGTTCGTTGATGAAGCCAAAATCTATGTAAAGGCCGGCAACGGCGGAAACGGCTGCATCGCGTTCCGCCGCGAAAAATTTGTGCCGCGAGGCGGGCCTTCGGGCGGCGACGGCGGGCATGGCGGCAGCATTTATTTGGAAGCGAATCCGCACGACAACACGTTGTTACGCTACCGCTACAATCGCGAATTCAAAGCCGATCGCGGCCGGCACGGCGAAGGCTCGAATTGTTCCGGGCATTCCGGCGCGGACATGATTCTGGCCGTGCCCGTCGGCACCGTTGTCACCGACCAGGACACGGGCGAGCTGATCGCCGATTTGACGAAGCCCGGCGAACGAATTTTAATTGCGCAGGGCGGACGCGGCGGACGCGGCAATCAACACTTCGCCAAGCCCTGGCATCAAGCGCCGCGCGAATCGGAAGATGGCCAGCCCGGCGTGGAACGAAATTTGCATTTTGAATTGAAGCTGCTCGCGGACATTGGCCTCGTGGGATTTCCGAACGTCGGAAAATCCACGCTCATTTCGCGAATCTCCGCGGCGCATCCGAAAATTGCGGATTATCCGTTTACGACATTGCAACCTGGCCTCGGAGTTGTTTCCGCGGACGGCGCTCCAGGAAAACCGTCGGAAAAGGGCGGCGGGCGCACGTTCGTCGTTGCGGACTTGCCGGGATTGATTGAGGGCGCGCATACCGGGGTGGGCCTCGGGATTCGATTTCTGAAGCACATTGAGCGCACACGGCTCGTTGCACACTTAATCGACACGAGCGACGCTTCCGACCGCGATCCTGTGCACGACTTCGAGGTTATTGAGAATGAACTCGCCGCGTTCAGCGAAAAACTTGCCGAGAAACCGGTGATTGTTGTCGCCACAAAGCTGGACGCCACGACGGACCGCACGCGGCTGGAAAAATTGCGCGAATTTTGCGCGGCACGTGGACTGGAATTCCACGCCATCTCGTCCGCCTCGGGCGAAGGCATTCCGCAACTGGTGCGGGCCATGGCTGACGCGCTGGACCGCCTGGCGCCACGCGAGCCGCTGCAGGAAAACGCGGACGAACCGGCGGCCTTGCAGGAACCGCCCGAAAACGAATCGCCGGCGCATCCGGAGGAACGTTGAGCATCGCGCCCGCCGAAGCACATGGCGTAGTCCGGGAACAGGCGCGCGAGCGGCGCATCGCACTTTTTGGCGGCACATTCGATCCGATTCACATCGGCCACCTCGCCGTGGCGCGCGCCGCCGAGCGTAGATTTCACCTCGACGAAATTCATTTCATTCCGACGGGCCGCCCGCCGCACAAGCATCGCGCCGGAATGGCTTCCTACGCTGACCGTTACGCAATGGTTTCCATCGCCTGCGCCGATCATCCGAAGTTTGTTCCATCGCTGGCTGAAGCCGGCGAGGGCCAATCCGGGCGCGAGGTCTTTTATTCCGTCGATACGGTGAAACACTTCAAGCACAGGCCACACAGCGCGGGCACGCATTTTTATTTTTTGCTGGGCGCGGATTCTTTTCTGCATATTCCCACCTGGAAGGATTACGAAACCCTGTTGGGATTATGCGATTTTATCGTGGCCAGCCGGCCCGGCTTTGATGTGGCCGCGCTGCGACTGGTGATTCCCCCGGAGCTGTTTGCCCGGCGCGGCGCGGCGCACGCTCCGCTCGATCCGCGCGCGATCCCTTTGCGTCGTACCGTGGTCTATGTGCTGGACACGGTGTCGAGCCACGTATCGGCAACCGATGTGCGTTATCGTTTGGATCGCAACGATTCGATTCACGGGCTTGTGCCGCCGCGCGTCGAGGAATACATTAACAAGAAGGCCCTCTACCGGTGACAGCGAGAAAAGATTCGATTCCGCCTCACGTCCGCGCGGCCATCAGCGCCGCGCAGGATAAAATGGCGGAGGATGTCGTCCTCCTCGATCTCGCGGGCCTTGGCGCGTTCACGGATTATTTTTTGGTCTGTACCGGATTCAGCACGCCGCAACTCGAAGCCATTTGCGACGAAATTGAAGAGCGCCTGAAGCATAGCGGCACTCGCCGCCTGCACCGCGAAGGTAAACCCGGAAGCGATTGGATGCTCCTAGATTTCGGCAGCCTGATCGTGCATGCATTCACGGAACGTGCGCGACATTATTACGATCTGGAGCGTCTCTGGCGAGCCGGGCGCCGCGTCGAATTTAGTGAGCCTCGCGAGGGAAATTCCTCGACAGGCGCGGCGGAGGCCGAAGGTTGAGCGAGACCCGCTTGCCCTGGATCGCGGAAGATCCCGCCTCGAAGGCGGTCCTCGACCTCGCGCGCAAGGTCGCGGAAACTTCCACAACGCTTCTGATCACCGGAGAAAGCGGCACCGGCAAGGATCATCTGGCCCGCTTGATCCACGAACTCGGTCCCCGGCGCGATGCGCCATTCCTCAAAATCGATTGCGCCAGCCTGCCGCAGGAACTTGTCGAATCGGAATTGTTTGGACACGAACGCGGCGCTTTCACCGGCGCGGTCGAGCGCAAGCTTGGCCGTCTGGAGATGGCGAGCGGGGGAACCATCGTGCTGGATGAAGTCGCGGCGCTTTCTCCTGCAACGCAATCGAAGCTCTTGCGCGTCCTCGAGGAGCGGCAATTCGAGCGCCTGGGCGGCACCGAAACCATCAGCATCGACGCGCGCCTGGTTGCCTTGACCAATTCCGATCTCGCGCGCCTCGTTTCCGACGGGCAATTCCGGGAAGATTTATTTTTCCGCCTGAGCGTCCTGACGATTCCCTTGCCGGCGCTGCGCGCGCGTCCCGCGGACATTCTGCCGCTTGCCGATGCGCTGCTCATGCGCGGCGCGCGAGTGCATGGGCGGATGGGCGTGGCCTTTTCCGAGCCCGTGATAAAAATGCTTTCCAGCTATTCCTGGCCAGGCAACGTGCGCGAGATGAGAAACGCGATTGAGCGCGCGCTGGTGTTTTCCGGCGGGGCTTCGCTCATCGTGGAAGATTTTCCGGAATCGGTCCGCTCGGCGGACTCGGCGTATGGAGGCGCGCTCCGTTCGCTCGACGACGTGGAGCGCGACGCCATTCACGCGACGCTCGAGGCGACACGCTACAAAATCGGAAAGAGTGCGCAGATTCTGGGCATCAGCCGCAAAACCCTCCTCGACAAGCGCAAAAAATACGGATTGAGCTGAACCTGATTTCCAAAGTGGATGCGCGAAGACTGGCGTTTCAGAAATGCCAATGAAAATTCATCTGGTCCTGCTCGGAAAAACGCGGCGTCCGGAAATCCGCGCGTTGCTGGACGACTACGTTACGCGCGTCCGGCGATTCGCCGATGTGCAGCTCACCGAATTGCGCGAGGATTCCGCCGCGTCGCTGGGCAAGCTGGCGCTGGATTCCGCCGCGACCGTCGTTTTGCTCGATGACGCCGGGAAACCGCAAACGTCGGCGCAATTCGCCAAGTGGCTGGGAGAAACGCGGGATCGCGGTGCGCGCGAAATCGCGTTTTTATGCGGCGGAGCGGAAGGCTTTCCTGAGGCGTTGCGCCACCGTGCTACGCAAAAGTTTTCACTTTCCACTCTTACGTTCTCGCACGAACTCGCCCGCGTCATGCTGGCCGAGCAGCTCTACCGCGCCTTCGCCATCCTCGCGGGGCACCCATACCCTAAATAGTCGCCTGAGCAGGCGCCAGAATGAGTGTGATGGGGAGAACTGCCAACAGGAATCGCCTCAACGGTCTTCCGCCCTCGCGGCGATTTAAATAGGCGCAACCAAACGATGAGGTATAGAATCCAAGTAGTGTAAGGCAAAAAACGAGTTCCCCCGTGAACTCGTCCGCAGGTCTTACGCAATGGTTGCGGAGGGCCTTAATTATGAGCAAGCCATTCTCCGTTCTGCTTAAATCAGCATTTACAATTTTGTTTGCGTGTTCCGCTATCCCCGCGTTTGCTCAGCATGGCGGCGGTGGACACGGCGGAGGCGGTGGCGGCTTTCATGGCGGCGGAGGTGGTGGAGGGAGTTTCCACGGCGGCGGCGGTGGCGGCCAGTCCAGTGGTGGAGGCGGGGCCCGGGGGGGATCTTACGCGCCTCCGGCCGCCGGCTACGGAGGTTCTCGTGGTGCCGCCCCCTACGCTCCCCGGTACGGGGGTGGGTACGCGGCGCGGCAGGGCAACAATTATTCTCGGCCTGGCGGCAATTTTGCGGGCGGGAATCAGCGGTATGGAAATTCCTCCTCGGCGTCCCCCTCTGTCGCCGGCGGACAATGGCATTCTTTTGGCGGCTCATCGGGAGCCCGCGGACCTTCCGGAGCACAATCCGCAGCCGGTCCTTCTACGAATTCGGGAGGCTTCCACGTCTTTAGCGGGAACCGCGGAACGGGAACTGCCGGCGGGGTGCGAAGCTTTTCAGGCCAGGGTGGCGAGATCTATGAGAATTCACCCGCGGCGCGAAATGTTGTTCCAAGGTCTCAATCTCTTTCCACGCTTCACAATTCGTTCAACGGCTCACTCGCTGCAAATTCAGGGCTCCGGACAAAATCAACGCTCTCTGCTTCTTCGCGCTTGGCAGGCGGATCAGGGCTCATGGGAAACCAGGGATTCTCTCGTGGCGCAAATATTGTCCGATCCTATCACCAAACGGGCGGATTGACGCGGTTTGGTCGAGGCTGCTGGAATTGCGGCGGAGTTGGCAGGTGGGGGAACAATTACGGCAATTGGTTGGGTTGGGGAAATGGCTGGGGATATGGAGGCTGGGGATTTGGATGGCCGTGGCTGGGTTTCGGATTTGGGTTCGGCAATCCTTACTGGTTTAACCCGTGGTGGGGTGCGGGGCCCGCCTACGGATACGGCTATGCATATCCCGATAGCAATGTTTATGGATACCCTGATTCCGGATACTACCCTCCGGATGACTACTCAAATCAGCCACCGCAAGGAGACGATTCGTATTATCCGGACGACCAAAACAATACGAATGGTAACTGGATCACTCCAAACGGCCCGAGCCCGTCATCCGCTCCAAATTCAGGGGTCTTGAATGTTCCTGTGCTGATCTATTTGAAGAGCGGCGCGGTGTATACGGTTCGCGATTATTGGATGATTGATGGGGAATTGCATTTTATTCAGATTAACGGCGCGCAGCGTTCCGTCGATCTTGCGCAAGTCGATTTGCCGCGCACCAACACGGAGAATGCAAAGAGCGGCGTGAAATTTATCTACAAGTCTGAGCCGAGCATTACCGCACCGGAACCGAATGGAAACGGCATGCCTCCCGGCGCGAACGCGCCATCTCCCACACAGCAATTGAACGGTGTTTCGCAACCCGAAGCGAGGACGTAGTTTTTGAGTGGCGCAGGCTTCAGCCTGTGGGGTTTAGTCCTTGCAAGACCAAAACCCACATGCTGAAGCCTGCGCCACTTTTGGTTCGGCCTCACCGATTCGGCGCGGGGAACTGGACTTTTGGAGCTTCGCGCGACGATTCCGACGCCGTAAAGTAGTCGTTGTTGCGCTGGAATCCCGCCCAGCCCGCGAAAATATTGTTCGGAAAAAGTCCGACGAACGTGTTGTAGTCCTGCAGCGTGTCGTTGTAGCGCTTGCGTTCCACGGCGATTCGATTTTCTGTCCCCGCAAGTTCGTCCTGCAACCTCAGAAAATTTTCATTCGATTTCAGTTGCGGATAATTCTCCACGATCAGGAGCAGGCGGCCGAGCGCGCCGTCCAGCTGGCCGTTCGCCGCAATTTTATCCGCGGGCGTTTTCGCGCCGAGCAGCGCGGAGCGAGCGCTGGCGATGTCGTGAAACACGGTCTGTTCCTGCGCGGCAAAGCCTTTCACGGTCTCGACGAGATTCGGGATCAAGTCGGCGCGGCGCTGCAGCACCACATCCACCTGCGCCCAGGCGGATTTCACCGCCTCGTTTTTCGTCACCATCTGGTTGCGGCTGCCGACGTACATTCCGCCAACCCCCAGCGCAATGAGCGCCACAACCACCAGCACGATCACTCCGGTTTTCATGCGCATCCTCCGTATAGCAAATAAATTCGCCGCTTATTTTTTCGCGTCCAGCTGACGGTCAAATTTTTCCGCAACCGCTTCCACAAACGCAAAATACTGATTGAGCGTCTTTTCGACGTCGATGTCGCGCGCGCTTACTTTTCCTTCGCGCAGGCTGAGAACGGATTGAAATCCGGCGGGGTCGGCCCCGGCAAATTGCGCGATGCTTTCAATGGCCTCGCGTTTCGTTTCCGCGGGCGGTTTTCCCAGCGCGATGAGCGCGTGACGAAAAAGCGCCGCAAATGCCGAAAACGAGGAGACCATGAGTTCCAGATACACTTTTGGCTTTTTCGGCGCGGCCAGAATCGCCTGGCGAAGGCGCAGCCAATCGGTCCGCAGCTCCCGCTCGACTTGAATCGAGTGGTAATGGAGCGGCACGGAAATTTCCGCCAGCATATTTTCGCCGTACAAAATTCGGTGGCGGGATTTCATGTCCATCAATTCAATCGTGAAAATATCGGCGGACCGGCGCAGCTCGTCCAACGTGAAAACCAGGGGCGGGCGCTGGCCGCGGCGAATCCACCATTCCACGGGCCCGTGCAGGGCCTCGAGATGCGCCGCATCGGCCTCGCCGACCAGGCACAGAATATTCAAGTCCGAATGTTTGGAATGAAATTCTTCCGTCGCCGCCGAGCCGTACAAGATCACGCCCTTTAAATTATCCGCCGCCGCGGCCTTGAGTTTTTTCACGAACTCGTCGAGCTTATGGTCGACCAAACGTTGCTCCTTCGGGCGCGAATTCTACCAGCTTCCGCTTGCGCCGCCTCCGCCAAACGATCCTCCGCTGAAGCCGCCAAATCCGCCGCCACCGCCGCCGCCCCAGGAGCCTCCGCCACCCATCGAACCGCCGCCGTACCAGGGGCCGCCCATCCACATGCCACCGCGTCGAGATGGTCCGCCGAAACCGAAAAAAAGGCGCAGGAGAAACCCAATCAGCGGGAAAAAAATGAAAACCGCAAAGATGAAAATCTCGACGAGATTCCCAAAGGGTGCGCGAGAATTGTCCGATTCGGGCTCGGGCACTGGAGCCGGCACGCCTGAAAGAGAATCCAGCGTGACTTTCTGATCTTCGGCAATGACCGCTGCGACGCGCTCGGTGATGAGAAGGACAGCGCCGCTGTAATCGTTTTGCCGCAGCAAAGGCACCGCTTCGCGCTCGAAGCCTCCCACCTTGCCGTCGGGCAAGATTGGCTCAAGTCCGTAACCGATCTCGATGCGATCCTTGTGGTCGCCCGGCGCCAGCAGGATCAGGATGCCGCGGTCTTTCTGCTTCGGCCCAATGCCCCAAGCGGTCGCCAGATCAATCGAGAATTGCTCGACGGGCTCGCCTTCAAGCGACGAAACCGTGACGATGGCAATCTGTGCCTTGGCCTTCTGATCGACTTCCGCGCACAGCGCCGCCAGCTTTTCTTTCGCCTGCGCGTCCAGCACGCCGGCGAAATCGTTCACATAGCCTTGCGGCTTGAGATTTTTAACTTGCTCAGCCCTGGCAGCGGGAACGCAGAACAACAATAGAAACAACAACGGTCGCGCTACGGATTTCGCAAGTCGGAATGGAGAGGCCATCCAGCGTCAGCTTTCGTGGAAGCTCCATCTTAGGCTGACGCCTGGTCAGCGTCAATGTTCCCTAACCTTGCGCTTCCACTTCACAGGCGGCTTGGCGTATGATCGCCGCAAAACCTGTTAATCGAAGTCGATTCGGACGATGAAACTGGAGGAGCCATGGCGAAACGATTGTGGATTGCGTTCGCGATATTTTTCTTATGCGCGGGAGCCTCTTCCGCGCAGGACGCGAAAACGGTTTTGCAGGCGGCCCAGAAAGCGATGGGCGACGTGACGTCGATTCAATATTCTGGGACCGGCCACATTTATTCCTTCGGGCAGGCATGGACGCCCAACGCCGTGTGGCCCTCCACCAATCTCACGAGCTATACGAAGACCATCGACTACAGTGCGAAATCGGCGCAGGAAGACTACGTTCATTCCGAGCCGAATCCGATGGTCAAGGGCGGCGGGCGGCCCTTTGCCGGCGACGAAAGGCAAGTGAGTTTCGTCAGCGGGCAAAACGCCTGGGACATGCCGGGAAAAGCTCCCGTGCCGCAACTCGGAGCGGCGGCGGAGCGCCAGCTTCAGATTTGGCTCACGCCGCACGGTTTTCTGAAGGGCGCAATGGAGAACAACGCCACGGCGAAAAAGGAAGCGGCGGGGACGGTGGTATCGTTCGAGACGGGAAAATTTAAAGTGGTCGGCGTGATTGACGCTCGCAATATGGTCACGAAAACGGAAACGTGGCTGCCCAATCCGGTGCTCGGCGACATGCTCGTGGAAACGACGTTCCCGGGCTACAAAGATTTCAATGGCGTGAAATTTCCGGCAATGATCGTCCAGAAACAGGGCGGGCAAGCCGTGCTGGAACTGGCGGTGAGCAGCGTGAAATCCAATCCGGGACTGAGCGTTTCCGTGCCGGACTCGGTCAAGACCGCGACGGCCCCGCCAATCAAGGTACAGTCGCAAAAAATCGGCGAGGGCATATGGTTTGTGGCCGGCGGATCGCACAACAGCATGGTGGTGGAATTTCCCACGTATATCACGGTGATTGAAGGGCCGCTCGGCGAGGGGCGCTCGCTGGCCGTGATCGCCGAAGCCAAGAAACTGGTTCCCAACAAGCCGGTTAAATATTTAATCAATACGCACTCGCACTTCGATCATTCGGGAGGCGTGCGAACCTACGTCGCGGAGGGCGCCACGATCATCACGCAGGAAATCAACGTGCCCTTCTATCAGAAGGCCTGGGCCGCGCCGCGCACACTCGCCCCGGACAATCTCTCGAAAGGCGCCAAGGAAGCGAACTTCCTCCCGGTGAAGGAAAAATATGTCCTGAGCGAAGGAAACCAGACGCTTGAAATTTTCCACGAGAATGGATCGATGCACAATGCGGGCATGCTGATCGTCTATTTCCCGAAAGAAAAAATTCTCGAGGAGGCCGACGATTACACCCCCGACCTTCCGGAACTCGCGGCACCCAGCGGAATTCGTCCTGCGGTTTTCATGGCCAACCTGATGAAGCAAATCCAGACGCTGAAGCTGGACGTGGCCACGGTCGCGCCCATGCACGGAATCGTCGTGCCTTTTTCCGAACTGCAAAAAGCGGCGAGCGCCGGAACCGGAAAAGGATAATCCGCAGCGGGGAAACAACAGCAAAGCGGCAGGGCTGGAATTTCAGACTTAGGCTCAGATAATTTCGGGCGGTCAAGATGCGAATCATTCCAATCCATATAATGAATTGGGTTGTGAATAATATGGGTGTACAATTTCGCCGATTTGGAGATCAAGGGGGATGTCCACAATCATCGAACTATTTCCCAAGTCCTGATAAGGAATTTCTAATTTGGCCATTTGCTTTTGGGGTTCGTGTTCCCAACTGAACTGCGAAGGATTGGAACCGTCGTTAACCGTGGACGGCGGTTTCCTCGATATTCTATTCTGCGTCGATCAAATCGTTGCGATAAAGAGAGGCGATTATGAATTTTAAATCCCCGAAAATATTAGCGCTTTTGTTTTCGATACTCATGTTCACTCTGCCCTCTTACTCGCAGCAGGTTGTTGGGGCCATTACGGGAACCGTTACCGATCCAACCGGCGCAGCCGTGCCCGATGCCACGGTGAAAGCGCTCAACGTGGCGACTAACCTTGAGATAACCGCCGTGACGAAGTCGAATGGCAGCTACGTTGTACCGGAGCTTCCCGCCGGAACGTACAAGCTGACGATTTCAAAAGAGAGCTTCAAGACCGAGACGCATACGGAAGTTCTTGTAAATGGCAATCGCACGACGACGGTGGACTCCAGCCTGGTCCTGGGCGCGATCAGCGCCACGGTGGAAGTAACCGCGACGCCGCTGATGAACCAGGTGGATACGACGAGCGGATACGTGGTCGACGAGCTGACCATCCAGAATACGCCACTGGGCACCGGCAGCTTCACGCAACTGGCGATTCTTAGTCCCGGCGTCCACGCGGATTTTCTGAGCGGCGGCGGCGCGAACGCCGGCCTGGGCAATCAGGCGATTTATGCCGATGGTAACCGTGACACCAGCAATAGCTTCTCATTAAATGGCATCGGTACTAACAACCTGTTTAACGGGAACTCCACGAGCAACGTAGGAGAGAATCGCTTCGTCCTGAATACCGGTGAGAATTTCGGCGCGGGGGGTTCGATCCTGACGAACACATCCGTGTACGGAGCGATCGGCCAGGCGCTGCCAACTCCGCCTCCCGATTCCATCCAGGAAATCGCGGTCAACGCGTCGATGTATGACGCGTCACAAGGAAACAATAGCGGAGCGCACATCAGCGTTCTTACGAAGTCAGGAACAAACGCAATTCATGGGACGGTCTATTGGCAGTTCCAGAACAGCGCGATGAACGCTACACCGTTCTTTTACAATGCGAATGACATACCAAAACCCTTCCTGAACCGAAACCAGTTCGGCGCAACCGTGGGCGGACCCATCAAGAAGGACAAGCTTTTTTATTTTGCAGCGTATCAAGGGGTTCGCATCGCCGATGAGGAACCATCTGTGAAGGATATCACGGTGCCATTTCATCTGACCGACGATCGCACTGCTCAGGGAATCACCAACAGCATGATCGCGGATTACCCTTGCGGCCCCGGGCAGACGCCGCCCGACTGCTTCTTGCAGTCCAGCCAGATTAATTCAACGGCGTTAGCGCTCCTACAGGCGAAACTTCCAAACGGACAATACCTGTTTCCCAGCGTGAGTGCAGCGACTTTCGCAAAGGGCATAGCGTTCTCCCAAAATATTGGCTACGACGCAACTGTGCAAGGACCGAACACAATCTCAAGTATCGATCAGGGAGTCGCCGATATAGATTACGTGCTCAGCGACAAGGATCGCATTTCAGGAAAGTATTACATCCAAAACGATCCGACCAATAGTCCGTTTGGCGCCGTGGGCGGACTGCTCGGCTTTCCTCAGCAGCTTTTAGCGGGCAGCCAGGTGATTTCGATCGCCAATACTGTCGTCTTGTCCCCGAATCTAAGCTGGGAACAGCACGTCGGCTTCACGCGCCTGAAGGCTTATTCGCAGTCGCCATCACAAGCCTTCAGTCCGAGTTCGGTGGGCATGAGTCTGTTGGGGTCCACGACGTTCCCCCAGATCAGTATCAGCAATGCCGATCCCAACATTTCTCAAGAGCTGCAATTAGGCCCCAGCACCAGTTTTGGCAATGCCGGAATGTTTCAGAATCAATGGGAAGCCGGATCTTCGCTCAACTGGGTCAAGGGAAGGCACATCATCAGTTTCGGCGCGCTGTGGGATCATACGCAGCTGAACATCATTAACAACAATACTAATTCCGATACGCTCGATTTCAGCTCCTTCCTTACGTTTGTGGAAGGGACCCCGCGCGGCGGAGATGCATTCGCGGGTTCCGCAAGCCGCTATTACCGGTCCGATACTATTGGCGCGTATGTCAACGATGACTTCAAGTTGCGCAGTAACCTGACGGTTACTTTGGGCGTGCGTTGGGATTTTGACGGCCCACTTTCGGAGAAGTATGGAAAACTTACCGGATTCGATCCCTCCAAGTATAAATACACGCAGTGTACGGTCGGAGGGACTCCCGCTGATCCCACTTCCTCAACGTGCGATGCCGGGACGGATGTCATCACCAGCTCTGGCTTGGAAATCGCGGGGAATAATGCGACGTCCGCCACGCCAGGAGCCAGCAATTCGCTGATCAACGGACGCCAGTGGGCCTTTGCCCCGCGAATTGGTGTCGCCTGGAGTCCATTTACGAAGCTGACCGTACGCGCCGGTTACGGCATATTCAATGACCGCGGCGAGCTTTTCAGTTACTTATCGCCAAGCGCAGGGGCCGGCTTTAATGGCCCGTTTGGCGTAACACTTGCCGCGCCGTTCGTTTCGGCGATCTCTACCGCGCAGGGTGCCACTCTTACGGAGCCATTCGGCACCGTCCCACCACCGCCACCATCGGGTACTGGAGCAGGATTCCTGGCGCAGCTACCCAACCTGTCGCAAACCGCCTGCGGCTATCCCGGATGCTGGCCGGCAGGCAATCTCTTTGGTCCTGTCCTGTACGGTGGCTATGACATTAACAATAAGCTGCCCTACGTTCAGAATTGGACTCTAGATATTCAATATCAGTTATCCAATAACTGGCTAATTGACCTGGGATATGTGGGCAACCACGGGACACATGAAGTACTTCCAATTCCATTCAACCAGCCGCTCATCGCCACGACACAGAACCCAGTGAACGGCCAGACCTCTTCCTATGGTGGTACCAGCCCGTTGTCACCCCAGAACTATTACGGGGGTCTGCCCTTGCCACTTGATAATGAACCCGTCTACACCAACGAATATGCGGGCAACGCGCCGATCAGGGTGCCATTTCCCGGCTATGACATGAATTCAGTCTCGTACAATGCCGAAGCTATTTCCAATTACAATGCTTTGCAGGTGCAGGTGCGTAAACGGCTCTCCAACGGATTGCAATTCACGGGGTCATATACCTGGTCACATACTCTTGATGAGCAGAGCGGGCTGGGTTTGTTCTTTACTGGCAACGATCCATTGCATCCAAGATCAGCCTATGCCTCGGCGGACTTCGATCAGACTCACGTATTTTTGATCAACTATAGCTACACGCTTCCCAAGTTTGCTCATAACGAAGCACTGAGCAAAGCGGTCGATAGCTGGACAATCGGCGGGATGACCGTGGCTCAGAGTGGCCAGCCTTACAGTGTGTATGATTTTTCGGGGTCGGTGGCCAGCCTGTACTATGGCACAAGCGACTACATAACGAATCCCATCGTGCCGCTCGCACCCGGCGTAACCCCAAAGCAAGCGCAACTTCAGGGCACTCTCGGTGTGAATGCGGGCCAACCCGTTCTCAATGCTGCCGATTTTGCGCCGCAGTTTGTCGCTCCCGGCACAAACGGAGTTCCTCCCTGCGACGCTTCGGGTTGCGATCTTTACGAGTCTCTCTACGGAAATTCCGGGCGGAATCTGTTCCGCGGCCCTTTCCAGGTGCGCTTCGATATGAGCGTGGCCAAGGAGTTCCCCTTCAAAGAGCACTTCAACCTTCGCTTTGAATTTGATGCATTCAATATCTTCAATCATCCTGATTTCGATGCGCCAAACAACAATGTGACCTTTTTCCCAAACTACAGCGGGCCTCCTTCGAATCCGCCCACGGGCAGCCTGGGAGTGATCCAACATACGGTGGGAAGCCCGAGATTCCTGCAGATGGTCTTACACCTGGCCTTCTGACCAGCGCTCTTTGGAAAGATTTTCGACTGCGGATGCGGATGGGTCTTATTCTCTTCAACCGGCTGCCGGAGCGCCCCAGTGGGCCGGCTTGGTCTTTGTCACAATCACTTCAAACACTGGCCTTTTCGGCCAAGACTTAGGTAGAGTAAGGAAACGCGCCCGTAGCTCAGCTGGATAGAGCATCTGCCTTCGAAGCAGAGGGTCGGGAGTTCGAATCTCTCCGGGCGCGCCACTTTTTCTCGGGAAATAAATTGCGCACACGAATTCGGGAGGAGCCAATGAAAATCACGCGTCTTCTGTGTTTCGCCCTGGTCGCCACGGCAACTATCGTTTTGCAGGCTGGCGCGGCGCAAGGTGCCGTGAAAAGCAAGTGGATTGACTACAAGCAGGGCGACACGGCGCTGTCCGGGTATCTCGTCTATGACGATGCTGCGCAAGGGCGGCGGCCCGGTGTGTTGATGATTCATGACAGGTCCGGCTTCTCCGCGGGCACGCTTGCGGATGCGGAGATGATTGCCAGGCTCGGCTATGTGGTGTTTGCCGAAGACATTTTCGGCAAAGGCATCGTGCCCAAGACCGTTCCGGAGATGACAGACACGATTGCGATTTACGATAAGGACCGGGCGCTGATGCGCGCGCGGGCCTTGGCCGGGTTCGATGTTCTGAAGGCGCAACCGATGGTTGATCCTGCGAAGCTCGCTTCGGTGGGCTACTGCTTTGGAGGGACTACCGGGATGGAGCTGATCGAAACCGGAGCGCCTCTTCTTGGATTCGTTTCGGTGCACGGGGCGTTCCGCAATTTCACGCCGGAAGCGGCGAAGAACATCAAGGGGCGCGTGCTCATCCTGCATGGCGCGGAAGATCCGGTTGCGCCGATGGAGGAAGTCAATGCCGTGATTTCGCAATTGCGCGCGGCTAAGGTGGACTTTGAAGTTAACTTGTACAGCGGCGCGGCGCATGGATTTACGAAGCCGCAGAATCCTTCGGAGACGCGCGCAGATGAGGAATACAAGGTGGCGATGGCGCGCTTTCTTAAGGATCTGCTCGGGAGTTGAGGTGTTCGTAGCGCGGGCTTCAGCCTGTGGGGGTTAGTTCGCGCAAGGATTAAAACCCGCAGGCTGAAGCCCGCGCTACTACTTGGAATTTGCGGGCTCCAGACCACTTTTTTTAATGGCTGCGTACGCTGCCGGGGACGCGAGCCACTCGATCAGCGCTCTGGCTGCCTTAGGATGCGTCGCCGTGGTTGGGATGCCTGCCGCAAAAACCGTGACTCTCTGAGCGCCGGGCGGCAGCGGGCCTACGATGTCGATGCCTTTCACGGGACGCAATTCGCTGATCTGTTGGAAGCCGATTTCAAATTCTCCTGTTGCGACCACTCCGCCGACTGGGTCAGCCTCAATTTTTTTGCTTTTGGGCTTGATCTGATCGGCGATCCCTAGTTTCGGAAATAATTCGGTGGAGAGATAGACGCCGCTGGCGCTGTCGGAATAGGCAACTGATTTTGCAGCGAGCAGCGTGCGCTTCAGCGCGTCCACGGTGCTGATGTCGGGCTTGGGCGCGCCGGCTTTAACTGCCATGCCAATGTAGGATTTGACTAAATCGACGCGGCTGCCTGGGCGGACCTTGCCCTGCTTGATCAGCTCGTCGAGAGCCGGTGCGGCCATAATCACGACATCGATGGACTCGTCTCGTTCGAGGCGTATGGGAATGGCGTTGTGCGTCGTGCCCATGGAGGGACCGAACTCGGTGACAAGTTTGTTGTGCGTCGCGCCTTCATATTCGGGGACCAATTCCAGATAGGCGGCGGTGAATCCGCCGGAAGTTACGACCTTGATCTCGTCCGCGCGCGCCGCACCGACATGGAGAAGCGCACAAATTAACGAGAAAGCCGCGACCACGGCAAATTTCCCCTTGAAATTCGTTTTCATGAAATTCCTTTTTCCGCGCGATTGAAGTGCGACGGGCGCAAACCTCTTGATCATAAGGTATTTCAATTCGGCGCGAAATAATCAAATCCCCGAGGACGATTATCGGAGCCAGACAGTTTGAAAACCGCGCAGGGCATTGCGTTCCGAGGCGGTCGGATGTATGTTTGCGGACAGCCCGGAATTCAAGATCGAAATTCCCGCTTAAGCGATACGACAATGGAGGAATCCCCATGAAATACACACTGTGGATAGCCGCGTTTCTGCTGGCAATGGTTCAGCAGCAACCGGCCCTGGCACAAGGAAGTGGCGACAGTCTCGTCAAACAAGCGGTCACCGCCGAGGGCGGCGCCGATGCGCTGCGCGGCGTGAAAGGCCTCGCCATCAAAGGCGATGCAAAATTCTGGGAGCCGGGGCAATCCTTCGCTCCCGACGGCGATCCGCGCATCCTGGGAGATGCGACGTTTACCATGACCTGGGATCTGGCCAAAGGGAGCGCCCGCACGGAATGGTACCGCGATCAGAAATATCCCGACCCAATCATTCTGAAATATACGGAAACTTTGACGCCCATGATCGGCTACGTCACGGATGAAAAGGGCAGCCAGCCGATGTCCGGCATTCGCGAAGCCGCGCAACTGCGCGAACTCGAGCGCGCTTCGCCGTGGCTGCTGGTCAAGGCATTGAACGATCCGAAAAGCGTCGACGCGGCGGGCCCCCAGAAGCTGGGCGCGCAATCGTTTCCGGCCGTTTCCTTTGCTGACGGCGGAACAACGTTCCTCATCCTGTTCGATCGCAAAACGCATCTGCCCGCTGCGATCCGCACGCGGGATGACGACAACATTCATGGCGATTCAAACTACGACCTGGTACTCGCGGATTGGAAATCCGTGAACGGCGCGCAAATCGCCGAGTCGCTTTCTTATCGGATCGGCGACGTGGAAGTGGCGAAACTCAATTATCGCGACGTCAATGCTAATCCGGCAATCGCGGCGGATACGTTTGCGATTCCTGATTCTGTAAGAGGGTCAGCAAAGCCCGTGGCCACGAGCAACGTGCCGTACCAATGGGTTTTGCGCCGGCTTTTCCTGACGCGGTTCACAGACAGCGACAATATTCTTTTTCCCAACGGCGGCGGGCTCAAGCTGGTTGAGCTTGCTCCCAACGTCCAGCACGTGGAGGGCGGAACGGCCAACAATCTGATTGTCGCGATGAAAGATTACCTGGTGATCTTCGATGCGCCGTACGGCGAGTTGCAATCGCGGTGGGTCATCGACGCGGCGAAGGCGAAGTATCCGGGGAAGCCGATCAAGTATCTCATTCTGACGCATCAGCACATGGACCACACCGGCGGCATGCGAACCTACGTGGCCGATGGCGCAACAGTAATCGTACCGAGTCCTGACAAGGCCTACTTTGAGAAGGACGTCAAAGGTACTCACACGATCGTTCCCGACGATTTGCAGAGGAAACCGCGGACGCCTGAGATTATCGAGGTAAAGGATCAGATGACGATCAAGGATGATACGACTGAAATTCGGCTGTACTTCGTTCCCAATCCGCACGTTGTGGGGATGCTGATCGGAAATGTGATCACGGGAAATGCGAATATCGTGTACGTTACCGATCTCATTTCACCGCGCGGGCCGATTGAACGGTCGGAAGCCACGGCTTCCGTCGGCGCGGTTCTGAGAAAGTACAACATCAACGGAGCGTTGATTGCCGGTGGCCACGGGACGACGGTGAAGGAAGCGGACCTCACGGCACAGCTGGCTGCGAAATAATTTTTCGTAGCGCAGGCTTCAGCCTGTGGGTTTTGGTGCATGGGGGACTTAAACCCACAGTCCAAAGCCCGCGCCACAGAACATCCTTACTTTTTCTCGGGCTCGCCGTAGCCGAGGCCGGGGAGTTTGTCGGCGTGGTTTACCCTATCGTCATATTCTTTTATCGCCGATAGGGTGCAGGGGTGCGCGTCCAGGACCCAATCCTTCCTTAATTTCCAGAAGCCGGTGATCGACCAGGGCTTCGTGTAATTTTTCGCGTCGTCAAAGGTAAATACGATTTTCAAGGTGTCTGCGTCCATGCGCTGCCAGCGTTCCGTCTGGTGCATGGATTCGCTAATGGGAAAACCTTGCCAGGTGAGGAACGCCTTGCCGTTGTACGCTGCCGAGTCGACGACGAATGTGTCTCCGTCCCAATGGCCGGTGGAGTATCCCATGTACTCGGGATCGACATCCGTAGGAATTTTCCGCCCGTCGGTCCAGATTTCACGCCAATTGTCGTAATACTCGAAGTGTTGCACCAGCCTGTCGCGAGTGACAAGAATCTCAAATGGGCGCGGAGTAAAAAAATTGCGAGACACGCCAAATGGATCGCAATCCAGCACGGCTCCGGCCGCGATGAACTTGGCGTTGGCCAGGTACTTCGCTTCGCCAGCGGGAGTGAAGGGCGGCAACGGGTTGGGATGGCCGCCGAGGTCGAGTGGATTGACCTCGCCCTTGGGCTGCATGAAGGGAGCGGGATTCCAAATTCCTGTAAAGTCGTGGACATCGAAGGCCGCGGCATTGGCATTCGCTTTCGCCGCGCCGGCGCGATCCGACTGGGCGCGCGCAACCGCCAGAAAAGCAAGCGCAGCCGCTAAGGCAATCGCCGGCCCCACACACCGATTTCGCATTCCGTGACTCCTTTTGGCATCTCACGATCGCGCAAAGATTCAGATTTCACAGCGCAAAGTGAAATTTGCATGCTGTCCCGTGAGCTACTGCGATGGTTGCTCACCCAACGAGCCGCCCGTCAACTCCGAGCCGTCGGGCAGGACGACCTTGCGAAGCATTCCGACGGGCGTGCCCTTTTTGCTGGGAACGAAGGTGATGGAGATCTGGTTGCCCGTGTGCAAAGTTTCCCGGGACCAACCGGCTCTTTTCAAAACCGCCGGAGCGAGGGTTTCGATCGTCCAGTTCACGACTTTGCCGCCATCGTCCTTCACATCCAGAAAAACCTGGCAATGAGGGTTGGACCAATAAAATTCCGTCACGGTTCCCTTGAGCGTTATAGGGTGCTGGATATCATAGTCAGATCCGCCGTGGTGAGCGAAGATCGGAACGCAAACGATCAGCAGGCCGGCGAAGAAGCCAAAACTTTTAATTAGCTTAATTTTCACATCACACCCCTTGGCGCTGTTCCTCGAAATCCTGCCTTCCATCGAGAAAAGGATACGGCCGGCGTTCCAGTTTTGAATTCACTGTGATTGTTGCAATATCAGCTTCAAGCGATATCAGTTCTAGGTACGCCTTGCCGCGTTTCCTGTCAAGAAAAAACACTTATAGAAAAAATGAACAGTAAATCCGTTAGAATCAATTGTCAAACAAGAGTTCCACTGGGGGCGCCGCGGAGCTAATGACCCGTCCAAACGATAAGGAAAAAGTCAGAAAATTCTATGATTTGGTTAGTTCTCATTTTCACGATTTGTGGGGCGAGCATTTACACCACGGCTATTGGATTCGCGGCGATGAATCGAAAGAAAGGGCCCAGATTCAGCTGATCGAGCATCTGGCGCAAATCGCGAATCTTCGAAGCGGACAGGCAATTTTAGACGTCGGCTGCGGAACGGGTGCCAGCAGCGTTTACCTGGCCAAACATTACAAAGTGGAAGCGACGGGAATTACGATTTCTCCCGTTCAAGTGAAACTCGCAAAGCAGGCTGCCGCCAAGCAACATGCCAACGCAACCTTCCACTTGATGGATGCCGAGGCGATGAAATTTGCGAAAACGTTTGATGTGGTCTGGTCGGTGGAATCCATTTCTCATTATCATGACATCGCTAAATTCTTTTCATCGGGCACGAGATTATTGAAGCCAAACGGGACCATTGCCGTCATTGATTGGTTTAAAAAACCGAATCTTGATCCCGCGAAGTACAAACGAACAATTCTGCCCATCGAAAAAGGAATGCTCGTCAATTTGAGGACCATGCCTCAGTACGAGACCTGGATGAGGTCAAACAACCTGAAAATTATTAAGAGCGAGATCCTGAACGAAGACTGCGCCAAAACCTGGGACCTCGGCCTGGACATCATCAAGAAAAGGTCATTGTGGAAACTCGCCGCCACGAACGGAGCGATGTTCGTCGATTTTCTGAAAGCGTTCCGGGCCATGCGGGCCGGCTTCGCGTCGGGAAATTTCGTCTACGGGCTCGTGGTTGCCCAAAAACTTTAGTGGAACAAGCGGCGCATGAATCGAAGACTTTTTTGATTGGGAGTTACCCTTGGACAAATCTCTTCGCGAGTTCTTGCGAGAATTAGAAGAAAAAGGTCTTGAGAACGACGCGCGCGCGACCGAACGCCCGCGCATGATGCTCAATCTCGAGCCTGCGAGCGCGCAGCTTATCAGCATTCTGGTGCGCGCCAGCGGAGTGACGCGGGCGGTCGAAATCGGCACCTCGAACGCCTACAGCACCATTTGGCTGGCGTGGTCGCTCGCGCCGGCCGGCGGCAAAATCGTCAGCATCGATCGCAACCCCGACAAGCACGCGCTGGCGCGCGAGAATCTCCGCCGCGCGAATTTCATGGACCGCGTGGAGTTGCGCACGGGCGATGCCGCGGAGATAGTTCGCCAACTCGAAGGGCCGTTCGATCTGGTATTTCTCGATGCCGATCGCCGTAATTTTCCCGAGCAAATTCAAATCCTCCTGCCCAAGCTCTCCTGGAAAGCGCTCGTGATTGCCGATAACGTTCTCTCCCATCCCGAAGAGATCGGCGAATATCTGAAACTGATTTCGAGCCTTCCGGATTTCCAGCACACAATCGTCCCCGTAGGCAAAGGTCTTAGCATTGCTTATCGTGGATAGTCCGCGGCGGCATTGACGCGTGGCTGCAAGTCGAGTACTGTCGATGTATGGCCAAGAAAAAGAACACCAAGAAAAATGAGAAGAATGCTTTCCTCGGAAATCTGGATCGTCTCGGCGGGAAGAAATTGATGCAGCATGGCGCCGATGAATCTTCACGGGGAAAAGAATCGCGCAAGCACTCCGTTGGCGGCGGCCGCAAGTCCGGCTGATGTTGTCGCCGGCGGGAAATCGATTCCTGCCGATTGAGGGCGTGATCACCACAGTGAAACATTACAAATCGCTGGTGATTTGCGCCTTGATGATTTGTCTTTTCATTTACGGCCTTCCAGCGCTCGCTCATCATGGCAATGCCGCGTACGACCTGGACAATCCCATTACCTTGAAGGGAACCGTGACGGAATTTATTTGGTCCAATCCACACGTCCAGATTTATTTCGATGTGAAAAATAGCGAAGGCGCAGTCGCGCATTGGGCGAGCGAAACCGTCAGTCCAGGTATGCTATCGAGGCGTGGATGGACGAAAACCGAGTTGAAGGCCGGGGATGAGATCACCATCACGCTCGGCCCCGCCAAGAGCGGCGCGCCCGTTGGCTTCACGCTCAAGGTTGTGCTCGCTGATGGCACTGTTCTGCAACTCGGGCAAGGGCGCGACCTGCCCAATGCACAGTAAGGTTTTCGCTCGCATCATTTGATTTTGTGGCGCCGGCGTCTCGCCCGCGGTTTTGCGCTGCGACTCGGACACAAAAAAACGCCGGCGGGAAACCGGCGCCACAAAACTCCGCGCTGTACAGCGCGCCTCGTCGGATCGCCGCTCCAATCGCTCCCATGGAAGTGAAACAGCCGAGCTAGTCGCCGGCTACCATCTTGAATTTTTGTACGCGGCGGCCATCGACAGATTCACCGACGTAGATGTTCCCTTTGGAATCCACAGCCATGGTGTGCGCGTGCATGAATTCGCCGACCTGGTGGCCCGGACGGCCGAAACTGCCGAGCACGCTTCCACTGGCGCGGTCCACGATGTCGATTTGCTCATCGATTTCATTGATGACGTACATGAACTTTTGCTGCGGGTCATTGGAAAATTCAACCGAGGAGCACGATCCGACCAGCATCGCGTCTCGCTGGGCTCCGGCAGCAGTCGCTGGAATCGGAGTCCACACTTTAAAGCTGAACGGCATGTCTTTCTTGAAATGTCCCGTGGTGTCAAAAAGTTGCAGGCGGTTCATCCAGCGGTCGCAGACATAAACGATGCCGTCGTTGCTCACGCGAACGCAATGCGGAGTCGGCCTCGCCGCCGTGCTTGCTTCTTCCGGAGAACGATGCAATTTCCACTGGCGTAAGTAATGTCCACCTTGGTCAAACACGACAATGCGAAAATTATTTCCGCCCTTGCCTTTTGCATGGCCGTCCGCGACATACATGTCGCCGTTGTGCGGATCGAAGGCGATTTCCGACACTCGGAAAAACTGCGATGTGCCGGCATTCAAGGGCGTGCCATTGACGGTCCCATCCGACGAATCGAACACACCTTTCTTTCCAATCTGAAGAAGCATTTCCTTTCCGTCGTGTGAATATTCCTGGATGATTCCGTCCTCGGAACCGTCGAGCCACACGTGGCCGTTGCGGTCTACCGCGCAGCCATGCAAATCCTTGGGCAGGATTTTCGCGTCACCCCACGAATTGACGACTTTTCCGGATTCGTCAAATTCGATTACGGGCGGCCCGGCTTGGCCGGCATTCAACTCGTCTCCTGTCAGTCCTTCGAGATGGCCATCCATGCCGCCAACATCGCTGACTCGCTGGGCAACAAAAACGTGATCATGGGAATCAACGCACACGCCGCCAATTTCTCCGGTCACCCAGCGATTCGGCAGGGGCTTTGGCCAATAAGGATCAACCTCAAATTTGGGAACGCCGGTTTGCGCCGACAGCGGCGATGCCCCAAAAATTCCGGCCAGGAACGCAAACGCTCCGCAGGCCAGAACCATTTTGAATTGACTGTTTTTTCGCACGAAGCTCACCTGGTTCACCCCGCTCGGCTCGATTTACCCACTTGACCTTAATTTTGCCCTTCGTATTCAGGTATCTTAACTCAAAAATTTATTCAGCTCCGCAAGCAACATTTCCGGTTTCTCTTCCGCGATGAAATGCCCGGTCGGCATCTCCCTGCCGGTGACATTGGAAGCTCGTTCCCGCCAGACTTCGAGGACGTCATACAATTTTGGCCATGCTCCCCGTTCTCCCCACAGGACCAGAACGGGACATGAGATTTTGCGATCCAGGTCGGCGGCGTCATGATCTAAATCGATAGTTGCGCCCGCGCGATAATCTTCGCACGACGCGTGAATCGAGTCGGGCAGCGTGAAGCTTCGCAGATACTCCGCGAAGGCTTCCTTGCTCAGAACGCCGGGCGGGATTCGCTCAAACCGCGAGCGCAGCCACACTTCCGCACTGTTGCCAATCAGCGTCTCGGGCAGCGGCGCTTTCTGTATGAGAAACCACCAATGAAAATTGGCCGTGGCCAATTCGTTGGTTACGCTGTGCAGCACTTTGTAGGTGGGAACGATATCGAGGATGGCGAGCTTGGTCACCCGGTCCGCGTGATCGAGAGCCATGCGGTGCGCAACCCGCCCGCCGCGATCGTGGCCCACCACCGCGAACTTTTGAAATCCCAGGCTGGCCATTATTTCCACCTGATCTTGAGCCATCGCGCGCTTGGAATAATTCAA
>PMOP01000066.1:0-1264 GCA_003161495.1 Acidobacteriota bacterium
ATGGCGCTCAGGCTATCTTCCAGGTCGCCCATTTGCCGGCGCCCTTGCATGGCATCGATCAGAAGCGGCTCGACCTGGCGCCGGGCATGCTCCGCCTCGGAGAGACTGAACAATTTCGGCTCGTTTTCTTCTTCGTGGTCCATCGGTTCCCGCTTGCCAAAATTCGCAAACTACTTTCGCCTTACCGGGCGGCATATGCCCAAGTCAACCTCTGGCACTTTGGATGCCGGATAGGGCAACGCGGTTCTATTCTCGTTCATTGAATCGTGCTTTACCAGTGTAGAGGTTGATGGCCCACCGGGGTCTGCCAGAAATTGGGCGGAATGGAAACGCGGGAACGCGCCGATTCCCTGCGCAGGCAGTTTGGTGTATATTGCTCACCAGCCGGAAAGTCCAAAGGGAAATTCAGGAGTGAATCATATCGCTTCGTCGCGCTCTCACAACAACGCCTGAAATTCCCAGATGTGCCATGGCGTTTGCGCGCTTGCGAATTCTCCACGAAAGAGGAAACAATGCGGACAAAATTTTTCTTTCTGATCGCCACCGTTAGCATGTTTTTTACCGTCCTTCATGCGGCGCCCAAGCCGGCGCCTGCCGCTGCGGACCCGCTCGGCCCACCGGCCCTTGCCGGGCAGATTTCCTCGCAAGAGGAAGGGCCGATGGAAGGCGTCGTGGTCAGCGCCAAGAAGGATGGCTCGACGATCACCGTCAGCGTGATCAGCGATAACAAAGGGCATTTCAGTTTTCCGGCGAGCCGCCTGGAGCCCGGCCACTACACGCTCAAAATTCGCGCAGTGGGCTTCACCCTCGAGGCGCCCGCGACGGCTGATCTCGTCGCGCAAAAACCCGCGACCGCCGACCTCAAGCTCGTGAAAGCCAAGAACATGATTCCGCAGATGACCAACGCGGAATGGCTCATGAGCATGCCCGGCACGGACGAACAGAAAGATTTTCTACTGAACTGCGTCAGTTGCCACACGCTGCAGCGCATCGTCCAGTCTACGCATGATGCCGACGAATTCACGCAGGTCATCACGCGCATGATGGGCTATGCGCAGGTCAGCCAGCCGATCAAGCCGCAACGCCGCGTGGAAGCGAATCGCGGCGGCGATCCGGAGCAGTATCGCAAGAACGCCGAATTTCTCTCCACGGTCAACCTGAGTTCAGTGCCCCAGTGGGACTATCACCTCAAGACGCTTCCGCGCCCTACTGGAAAAGCGACTCACGTGATCATCACCGAATACGATCTTCCGCGACCAACGAT
>PMOP01000066.1:1300-12093 GCA_003161495.1 Acidobacteriota bacterium
GACATCGAGGAAGACAAAGCCGGCGACATGTGGATGGGCATGATGTATCAGGGCGCCCTCGCAAAATTCGACCGCAAAACCGAAACGATCAAGACGTACAGCCTGCCGGCGAAGTGGAATGACGACGCTGCTCAGCCCAACATGCTCGGCATGCGCTATGACGTAGATGGAAAAATCTGGACGGACAGCGCCGGCCATTACGACATTTTCCGGCTCGACGTGAAAACGGGCACCTATGAGCAATTTGAACCGATGAAGCAGTTGCCTGACAGCCGCCGCGGCACAATCTACGGAATCGATTCCGATTCGCACAATAATTTGTATTTCACCGACTTCGCCACCGACTACATCGGCCGCATCGACTCCCAATCCGGAAAAGTTTCGTGGTTCCAGACGCCGACGGCGAATTCCCGTCCACGCCGCATCCGCACGGACGGCCAGGACCGTGCCTTCTTCGGCGAGTATCAGGCCAACCGAATCGGAATGCTCGATCCCGAAACGAAGAAAATTACGGAATGGCCTCTCTCGATTCCCTGGTCCGGCCCGTACTACGTGACGTGGGATAAGAGCGGCAACTTGTATACCGGAGGCATGACCACCGACCGTCTTTCCAAGATTGATCCCAAGACCGGTCAAGACACCGAATATCTAATGCCCCGGGACACCAACATGCGCCGCGTATTCGCGGATGATTCCACGACGCCCGCAACCATCTGGACCGGAAGCAACCACGGCGCAGCCATCGTCAAGATCGAGCCGCTCGACTAAGAGCGCCTACGATTTTGGCCGCTTAATTCAGTTCTGCTTTCATGGGAGTTTTTGGGATTCCTGGGAGCCCCATCCTTGCGATTTTTTCAAGGGTGGGGTTTTTCCTTCTTCAGTGCAAGTTTTCATTATCCTCATAATTTTTATCTGACGTTTCCCGAATACCTAGTCAGTTCAATCGTTTCCAGAATGGAGGACAAGACCAAGACCGGCAGCCTGGGCAAATGCCTGGAAGTCGCGATCTCGCGTGAGGAGGGGAATGCCCCGGTCAATACAGCTTTGAGCAATCAGTGCGTCGCCCAGACGAGCCTTGCGACGTTTTGCCAGCACTTTTGCGCGGAGCATTCCTGCCCTCTCCCAGAAACCGGGTTCAATCTCGATCAGTGGAACTTCGGAAAGTGTTTTGGCAACGTTCGAAGGAAGCCGCGGGTCGCTGAGCAGTTCAGTGAGCACCACCGGCGCCATCACGACCTGGCGATCTTCAAGCGCTTTGTCTAGCAGTTGCGCATCCTCGCCAGTACCGCCTCCCAGATAGAAAGCCCACGTGCTCGTATCGATGGCTATCATCGGTCCGCTTTCAGCTCCTCCACCGTCTTGGAGAAGCGAACCTTCCCTCGAAGCTGGCGCAAACGAGCATACGTTCGGGATGCGGCAACAAGCTGAAGGCCGGCCCGGACAGTTTGAGTGATGCCGGCGCCACTAGCCAATTGAGCCTTCTCGAGAAGGTCCGGTGGCACCTCGATGGTGATCTTGCGAGCTCTTTCCATAACGGACATTATACCATATTGAGGACCAGCATTGACTATGGTGTTTCGAAGCTGAGCAGGTGAAAGGAGTTCCCCCAACGACTGCAGAAGAACTACCCCGGAAGTGATTTCGATTCGGACGTTTTTGAATTTCAGGGGTGCCGCACCCTTTGATTTTTAAGGGTGCGGGTTTTCGTTGGGTGCGGAGAGGCCGTCAGTCGTCGCGTCCCCTGCCGACGATCTCGCCTACTCCGTGAAAACAATCCCGACCGCGGTGCGCTCTTTATCTGCTTGCACTTCGATGCGCACGACGTAGCCGCGCAAACGCAGCGGGCTGTTGGTCGAGCCGTCGATGCCGGGATTGTCGAGCAGGACTTGCAATTCGGACTGCAGCTTGGGGCTGTGGTCCAGGTAGATGAGCGCGCCTTGCAAGGTTAAATCGCTGATCACGGATTCTTCTTCAAAGGCGTGGCCCGCTTCGGTGAGGCCGGTGACGCGCGCGCGGAAATGCGCCTCGCGCCGCTGGCCTTCGCGGGAGGCCGGAATGACCACGTCGAGTTCGTCCTGGCCAAGCGTCATGACCATGCCCTCAGTCGCGGCCCACACATTCGGGAATTTTTCGCGCGCATCGCGCAGGATGCCGTCCACCGCTTTATCGGTGGAATCCGGATCATGATGGAAGAGCACCAGATTTTTGGCGCCCACTTCCCCCGCGATCTTCACGCCTTCGAGCCACGAGGAATGGCCCCACCCTTTACGCCTTGTAGCAAGCTGCTCGGGAGTAAACTGCGCATCATTGATAAAAATATCCGCGCCCTCGGCAAGCTCCCGCAAACTTTTGTCCAGCTTCGGATTGCCGGGCTCATTGTCCGTGGCATACACGATCGTTCCGGCGGAAGTCTCAAAGCGGAAGCCGAGGCAGCCTTGCGGATGGTGCAGCCAGCGCGCCGTCACTTTCGCGCCCGGCACACTGAAATTGTCTCCGCCGCTCACTTCAGTGAATTCACGTTTCGCGCACATGGCGTTGAGATTCACCGGAAAATACGGGTAAGCCATCTGCGCTTCAAACACGCGCTTCAGGCTGCCCGCTCCGAGATACTCCGAACGGAAACTGTAAAAGTGGAAGCGGTTTGGTTCCGCATACAAAGGAGAAAAAAACGGGATGCCCTGAATGTGGTCCCAGTGATAGTGCGTCACAAAAATGTGCGGCTCGTGCTTTTCGGGTTCCTGCGTCGCTTCCAAATGGCGCCCCAGCATGCGCAGCCCGGTTCCGCAGTCCAGAATGATGCGCGCCCCGACCGGAGTTGTCAGCTCCACGCAAGCCGTATTGCCGCCGTAGCGCCAGGTGGCCTTGTCCACCGTGGGGGTCGACCCGCGCACGCCCCAAAAACGCAGCGTGGCGACCCGCTCAGGGGTCGTTTTGCGAGACGGCTTGGCCGCAGGTTCGGCCACGATAGAGTAAGAGGAAGGCACGGAAGCTCGAATAGATGATCTTTCCCATACTAGGTAGCGCTTTATGNNGGCGCCTCTCCCGTTACAATGGAACTGATGCATGTCCATGCGCATGGCCACGATCATGCAGCCGGCCATTCGCACCCTTCCGAGAAAATGGCCAGCGGGGTGCTTGCCGGCGCAGTGGTCGCAACCCTATTCCTCGTTGTCGCCGAGCTTTTTGGCGGCTACCTGGGCCATTCCATTTCCCTGGTCAGCGACGCGCTCCACAACCTGTCCGACATTCCCACGATGCTGATTTCCTGGATCGCCGTGGTCTGGGCGGCGCGGCCCGCGGACCACGAACGCACCTATGGCTACCAGCGCGCCGGAGTTTTGGCCGCGTTTACCAACGCGATTTTGCTGATCCTGGTGTCGATTGGCCTTTTCTATGAGGCATTCGAGCGCTTCCTTCATCCTGTCGCGGTCCATGAGAGCTGGATGATTGGCGTCTCGTTGCTGGCCCTGGCGATTAACGGCGGGATCACGCTCGCTCTCGTGCGCAGCCGGCACGATTTGAATCTCCGCAGCCTGCTGATCCACAATTTCGGCGACGCCATTTCGAACATCGGAATTCTGGTGGGAGCCATCGCCATTCGAATGACGGGGGCGCAGTGGCTCGATCCGCTGATCGGTGTGGCCATCGCCGCGATGGTGCTGTGGTCCACCAAGAGCCTCCTTCAGGAAGCCGTCAACATCCTCCTCGAAGGGCTGCCGAAGGGGATAAAACTCGAATCCGTGGCGCGTTCCATCCTCAGCATTAAAGGCGTCCAGGAAGTCCACGATATTCATGTCTGGACGATTGGGACAAATATGGTGGCGTTATCCTGCCACGCGCGCATTCCGGACATGCACATGGACGAAAGCGAAAAAATCCTGCAAGCGGTTTGCGCCAAGCTCGAGCAGGATTTTCACATCACGCACATCACCGTTCAATTTGAGCGCGCCGGGCTGCCGCAAGAAACCGGCTACCTCATGCCGCACCCGCTGCAAACCACGAAACAGTAGGACGGGCTTCAGCCTGTCTGGATTTGATTTTTACGGGATCGAAGCGAAGCGGAAGACAGGCTGAAGCCCGTCCTACCAAACACACGTTAGTTATGAATCTGTACCGTGGTCCCCCGAGCTTCATTCATCTGCTGCGTGGCATCGACATCGAGGTCGGAGATTGCGAGGGTGCGGCGAATCCCTTCCGGGGAAACGTACTGCAATTGCGGGCCAACGACCGAGAATACGGATGCGAACAGAATCCGTCCGTCTCGCCTGACAAATATGAAGTTGCCCACATCCGGGACTTGCTCGGCGGCCTGGAGCTCAGAAACTGGTGCGGAAAGATTTCCTGTATCGCTTCCGGAATCGGTGCCCTGCTGCGCCGGCGTCGGCTGCTCGTTTACCGCAGATTGCGACTGAGGCTGCGATTGCTCCACGGTTTGCGGGTCCTGTTGCTGGTCCTGCTGATCGCTGCCCAAATCGGCATAGTCGTAAGGATAACCGCCAAAGAAAATCGGAGCGAAGGTACCCTGCGCGCGGTGTCCATGATGCCCGAATTGCAAGGAGCTGTTGCGCAACGCCCCGTTGACTGCCGCCCAGTGAGGAAAATCAAATCCTAAACCGGGCACGCTCGAAATGCTGTCGAATGGGAATAAATTTTCAGCCGGAGTAAACCTTGAGGCGATTTGACCGCTGGCTTGCCGGCTTGATCGAAGCCCCGCCGCCGCGGAATGGGTCGAGCCTGCCGACGCCTTTGCGGCAGGCCTTGCATGATTGGCCGATCCTCGAGCAGGAGAAGATGCGTTCGGCCGCTGGGCCCCGGCTACGCAGCCAACCAGAACTACGGCCAATGCTGCGGCGAAAAGGCGAAACTTTGAGATCATTCTCTGGGCTCTGCTACTAAAGATGCACCAGGCATTGCCACGGTTGCAGAAATCTATCCAATGCCCAGGAAAATGCGCGCCTTTCATCTGCACCATTGGAAACGGATGAGGCTTTCGATCATGGAGTTAGCGGCATCGCCACTGCCCAGGCCCACGCCCGTTCTCCCCCCACACATATGCCGCCGCCCTTCCCACTCCACGCTGGTTGTGCTATAACTTTCGGGCCGTGGAGCGAACTATACATGCAGGCGCGGATCGTGGAGCGCTTGAGACGGATTCCTGCGATCTGCAGAATGCCGTGGAACATCCCATAAGTTTCTGCCCGGTTTGTTCGGAGCGACTGGAGCCGAGGCGTTGCAAGCTGGTTTGCGGGAAGTGCGGGTATTACCTGTCTTGCTCGGACTATTATTGAAGGCGGATTTTGGGGACGTTGAAAGTTCAAGTTCAAAACGAAGCTCTCGTCAGGAGGATGGACCGTGGCACTGAAAATGACCGACCGAGTTGTAGATGGAGTGGCAGTGGTGGCGATGGATGGCCGCATCGTGCTTGGAGAAGAGAGCACCGCGCTGCGCGAAAAGGTAAAGTCCCTGCTGGCCTCCGGGCAAAAAAAGATCCTTCTCAATATGGATAACGTCACCTATATCGACAGCTCCGGGCTGGGCGCGCTGGTTGCGGCGCACACGAGCGCGCGATCGCAAGGAGCGTTTTTGAAGCTGTGCCATCTCGGCTCAAAATTCCAGGAAATCCTGCAAGTGACCAAGCTGGTCACCGTGTTTGAAGTGTATCCCACGGAAGCAGCGGCAATCGCCAGCTATTCCAAGTAAATCCGCAAATAGAATTTCTGCGTTGCCGCCGGTCCTTGACCGGCGGCAACATTTTCCTAGAGCGTCTTTCCAATCAGGCAACCTTTGACTGCTAGAACGAATATTTCAGCCAGAATTTGATTTGGCGTCCGCCATTGATGGTGATGGCCGTGTTGTTGAAATTTATGTCCCCCATCGTATAGGAAGGCGTAAAAATATTTGGATGATTGAAGGCGTTGAACAATTCCGCTCGGAAGGAAAGCGTCTGGTTCTCTAGCTTTCCGAAATGAATCGGGAAATCGCGCTGAATCGCCGTGTCGAAATAAATTTGCCCCGGCCCGAAGAGCGAATTACGCCCCACATCTCCAGGCGCCTCAAACGGGATCACATAATGAAACGTGTTCAACGGCTCGGGATTGCAAGGCCGTGTGGTGGAAAGGATGCATGTGAAATCGTAGTACGTCCCAGGAACGCCCCCGACGAACGAGAATTGGCCGTCGATTCCGAGGGAATTCAGCGGCGCAGACGGATTAGCCAAATTCGGCCGCCCATTCGTATGCCCGTTGCCGATGCTGTCAAATCCGGTTGTGATCGTGTTCGGCGTTCCGGATTCGATCGTGGTAATGCCGGACCATTGCCATTCATCGGTCAATGCTCGCAGGGATGTATTGTGGTGGAAGTAAGGAACCTGCCATACGTACGCCAGGGTGAAACGGTGACGCCGGTCGAATGCGGATGGGCCCCAGTCCGAGTGCTGGTTGCTCAGGATTTGTGAGAAAGGACTTTCGCCCGTCGTGACATTTATGTCCGAAGCGTCGTCCATGAACTTTGAATAGGTGTAAGCCGCGCGCAAAACCAATGTGCGGATTTTTCGTTCCACTTCGACTTGGCCGGAGTTATACCACGAGTCCGCACCATTGGTGCGAATTCCGATTTCTCCGAAATTGGGATTCAGGAATGTGTAATTCACTTGGGGATTGAAATCCTGATTCGCAAAAAGATGCTCTCCTCTTGTGCCCACATACGCCAGCGTCAGAACGAACCCCAGCGGCAATTCCCGCTGCACGTCCACGTTCCACTGCTGCGTCAGGGGATTGTGCAGGTCGCTGGCCATGGATTCGATGAACAGCGTGGAATTGAGCGTCGGAGAAATTCCCGGGAAGGTGGATGCATTTGCCTGTCCGCGCCCAGTCGGGGCAGGAATGCCGCCGCCAAGAGTGTTTGGCTGCGATTCTGCCGTATTGTCAGTAATATTCGTAAATAACCCATCATAAAAAATTCCGTATCCCGCGCGAAACACGGTTTTGCCGTCCCCGAAAAGGAATCGGCCCCAGTGCGGCGTGTAGGCCAAGCCAAGCCGGGGTGCAAAATTTCTCTTATCCGGAATCTGTTTGAAGGAGAACAGACTGTCGAACGCGGCCGGATTGGTAGCGAACGACGGATCCGTGGCGTTCGGGAGGCCAACACCTGCATTAATATTGAATGCCGGGAACGCGAGGCCATTTGCCAGAGCGCCCCAGTATTCGTAGCGCAGTCCCGCGGTCAGTGTAAGATTGTTCTTGATCCTCCACGTGTCCTCCAGGTAGGGAGTGAACATTGTGGCGCCTGTATTCAGGTTTGGATTCCCGAAGCCCTTGGATATGGAGCCCGGGTCTTGGCCGGTTTGATCGTCGATAAAATTCCCAAGAGAGCTATACCCTCCGCCGAAATTGTACTCAATCGTTCCGCGTGTATTCAGGGCCAGCGTGTCATTCAGGCTGAGCACCGTGATGTCCACTCCCGCCTTGATCGCGTGGCGGCTGGCCGCATAGCTCAGCGTCTCCTGGACCTGCCAGGCCTGATGAGCCCTTCCTTGAGGGAAGTTGTTGTTGATTCCGATGGACGGGAAATTTATGTCGTTGCCAAATTGAATGAACGGAAGATTCGCCAGAGGACCAGCCGCCGTCGCCGGGGTGAGAGCAAAAGCAAAATCGGTTTTCGTGTAAGACAAGCGCAGTTCATTGGCGAGAGCCGAAGAAATCGTGTGCGCCCATTGCCCGCGAAAAACCTCCGAGGGACCTCCCTGCTGCGTCTGGAAGTTGGGAAGCGCGTCGGGGTTCGCAAAATTATCGGGCGTAATGGTTTGATTGTCGCGCAGGGCGCTTCCCGTGAGCACATCGTGGTTCGTGAATTGCCAATCCATTCGATAGTTCCAAGTAAGCGCGTTGGACGCCGTTCTGACGTTCTGCAGCTGGAAAGGTCCGATCTCGACGCTCGGGCGCGGCTGATTCGTAATGGGATCGTTGCCAAGAGCAATAGTCTTGGTGTCAGGCGCAACCGCCGGAGACACGAGCGAACCAATCGCATTCAAAAAAAGGGAAATGTTGGCGTTCGGCTCCAGAGATTTCAGCGTCGCGATTCCAGCCGAAGTCGGCAAATCAAACACAGGCCCGGTGACTTCCTGGCGCTCCCGATCCCATTGAGCCGTACCGAAAAAGAAAAGTGTGTTCTTTTTCAACGGACCGCCCACGGCGAATCCGAATGTATTTTCATTGTCGTAGGGATTCTTGGTGACGGTGTTCGCGATCATGTCCTGCGCAGGGATGGCCGCGGCCGCGGAGTTCCGGTTGATTTCCCATAAGTCTCCGTGAAAATTGTTCGTGCCGCTCTTAAAGATGTAATTGGTGACAGAGCCGCCGCCGCGCCCATATTCGGCGCTGTAGGCGTTGGTCAGGATCGCAACCTCCTGAATCGCGCCATAATTGGTGGGCTGATAGGCCTGTCCGGCGATGCCGTAATCGTTGTCATCCTGGCCGTCGATCAGGAAATTGTTGGCGCGCGGCCGTGTGCCATTCACGGAATATGCGATTCCGTTTGTTTCCGCATAGGGCCAAATTCCCCCTTTCCCCAGTGGCGAGTCCTGAACTCCCGGCAGCGTCATCGCCAGCTCGGCTGGATTCAGGCTGAAATATGGCAGTTGGGCCACTTCCTGACGATTGATGTTTTCTCCAAGCTGCCCGGACTGCGTGTCAATCATTTGTCCTGCGGGGGCTTGTACCTCGATCAATTGCTGGGCCGAGGCGAGTTTCAGTTTGCCGTTGATCGTGGTTGTGAGCGACCCGTTGAGGACGACTCCCGTGACGGTCAGGGCTTCAAAGGACGGGGCCTTAAAGGTGACGGCATAAATTCCAGGTTGCAAACTTTCCAGGCGGTAGGTTCCAACCGAATCCGTGCGCGTTTCATGAGGCTGGCCGTACTGTGAGCTCACGGCTGATACATCTGCCTTCGCCACCACCGCTCCGGTAGGATCGACCACGGATCCCACCAGCGTCCCGTTGCTCGTCTGCGCGCACGCCACGCCGGAAACAAATGCACACAGAACCAACAACGCGGGCCGCGCCACACCTTTTCCCGCCTTCATTCGTTCTCCCCTGTTATTTTTTCAGAACTTACGTCATGCATACACTAAAAACCGTTTTGGCTCCGGTCAACATCATAAATCAAATTGTTTCGATCATATATTCCCGCACGATCGCCGAATGAATCTACCGAGAAAGATAACGGCCGCGTAAACGGCGCCCGGCGCGACGATCGGCCGCTGGAATCGTGGCCGGAGTTAAATGAAAAAGCCTGTGAGGCGCCGAGGTTGTTCCGGATGGGCCGCTCTTCTCAAATCCGATTCAGTCTTTCAAGCGGTACATCGTAATTCCGCTCATTAATTTGGGAAAAAAATCCGTGGATTTTTGCGGCAGGACTTCGCCGCCCATGGCCATCTCCGCCACGGTTTCCACGCTGACTGGATTCAACAAAAAACAAATCTGCGCGCGGCCCGCGTCCACTTCGCCGACGGCCGTATCCATTTCGCGTTCGTAGGTGATGTTCTTTTCCGTCTTCACCGCGTCCTGTGTGATGTTCAGGCCGCGTTCCAGTACCAATCTGTGCAGCAGCACAACGTCCAGCCGCCGCTGCGCCGGCGAAACACCTTGCAGGAGAACATCAAGGTTTGCTTCCTTCTTCAGCACAAAAATATAGAACGCTCCGTCGCCTGCATACGCGCCGATGGCGCGCTGCTCCTGGCCGCGCAGCAATTCGCGGCGAAATTGTTCGTAGGCTCGCGGGCGCTCCGCGCTCCCGTTAAAGGAATACGAATTCACATCGAAGATATTTCCAAGAGCAGTGCGGAATCCGCCAAAGGAAAAATTCGGAACGTGGGCGACGACGCGATGTGTCGGCAGAATCGTCAGTCCTTTTCCCGCGGTATTGAAAAGAGTCATCATCACTTTTTCGTAGGGCGCGTTTGGTTCCACACGGCCGGCCCGCACGCGGCACTCGTCACGGTAGGCCAGCGCTGTTTCATAGCGATGGTGTCCGTCCGCGATTACAAGTTTCTTATCGGCCATTTCGCGCCGGATCGTCTCGAGCGTCTGAGCATCGGTCACGGGCCACAATTTGTGCACCACGTCGTACTCGTCGCGAATTTCCACCTCCGGCTTGGATCGAGCTGCGGAGTCGAGCAGCGCATCGATGCGCGCCGCGGGATCGCTGTACAGCAGGAAGAGCTGCCCCGTATTCGTCTGCGTGTTGCGCAGCAGTTCCAGTCGGTCCGCCTTTGGCCCCGACAAAGTCTGCTCGTGCCGGAATACGACGCCCGCCGAATAATCTTCGATTCGCCCGACGGCAATGAACCCCTTGCGCGTGCGCCGCTCGTTCGTCCCGGGTACGGTGTATTCCTGAAAGTATGCATACAGCGAAGGCGAGGCATCCTGCGCGATCACTTTTGCGCGAATCCACTCTTCCAATAATTTCGCTGCGCGCGTATACACATTGTCCGATGGAGTATCTTCGGCGCGCGATTTTCCTTTCTCAATCGGAATCAAATTGTATGGACTCGCCGCCGCGTATTTCTCCGCCATGGCCGGCGTGATCTTGTCGTAAGGCTGCGTCAGCACCTTGGCCGGATCCACCAGTGCCGCGTTGTACCGGTACGCCCGAAACGGAAAAATCTCTGCCATTCGCACTTCCTCCCAGTCTTGAAAAAATCGCATTCACGCAAAGACTTTGCTCGCATGAAATGCAACTCTCTATATTACAATTATTATTTCGCAGGTGGACAGGCTTCAGCCTGTCTTCTTTTG
>PMOP01000396.1 GCA_003161495.1 Acidobacteriota bacterium
CCTATCACCCGCACCAATTTGAAAAACCGCAACAAGCTGCTCCGCCGCCGAGACCGTCTACTCCGCCTCCAGCGGCAAAAGATCAACCAAAGGCGCCGGAGCGCGGCCAGGATTCAAAAAAGGGAGACGAAAAGGACAANNATTCCGAACGAAGTGAGGAATCTCTCTTTGGTTTAAATGCAGGAAAAGAGAGATTCCTCGCCGCGCCGCGCGCCTGGGAATAACAAAATCGCGCGCATTATTATTTCGCAGGTTGCGGCGAAGAAGCAGGGGCGTCGCTTGCAGCGGGAGGTTTCGCTTGATCTGCTTTTTTGACGACCACGATATTCTCCAGATAAACATCGTTTCCATTGACCACCACATCCGCCTTAATCTTATCTTCACGTGACAGCGAAGTAAGCAGGTTCGGATTTTTCACCGCATATCCCATGGTCATGGCCATCATGAATCCCGGAATGTCATCGGCATCGACGACCACCTGTTGCTTCGCAGTTTCCACGGAAACGACGCGCCCGGCCAAGTGATACCTCTGCGGCCCTCCGGCCGCTTGTTGCGGAGTTTTCGAGGAAGATCCGCAGCCCGCCAGTCCCGCGATAAGAGAAATCCCCGCCGCGATAACAGCATTTAGAAAAATCCTGCGTGTCTGGAAGCTCGAGCGATCCCGCATAGAGCCATCCTTTCCACTTGCCCCGATTGTCCCGGTTGAATCCGGGCCATCCTGGCCCACCCGGCTAGGATACAGAAAAAATTGCGGAACCTGTATCCCAAACTACGCCCTCTCTTTGCGCGAAAAGTTGTTTTCGAGATATACCGATTTGTTTTCCCCGGAGAAAACATCACAAAACGCGAAAATGGAAAGGATATTGGCGAAGCCGCCGCGCAGCGTAGTAGAATAAAAATTATTTCGTCCGGTTCCCCGGTAGCTCAACGGTAGAGCATTCGGCTGTTAACCGAAGGGTTGCAAGTTCGAATCTTGCCCGGGGAGCCAAAGTTTTCTATTAGTTAAGGTACGTCACGACTTCGTGGTGACGGAATCGCATGCGGGGGGACGTAAAATCAGTCTAATTGGCCTTACGCAGATTGGCACAGCTACATAACTGATTGGAAAGAATCAGTTCACGGTGTCCCCTCGTTCGGTCCGCTCGGCCTCATCAAACTTTTAAAGTTCTAAGCGCCCAGGCGCAGTGTAATCGATTCCCTCCTACGGGAAAGAGGGAGGCGGTACGCGCCGCTTGGTCGCACGTTCGAAGCTGTACGCGAGCTCGAGCAATCTGGGCTCAGTGCAAGCGGTGCCGGTAAATGCCACGCCGAGAGGCACAGGTTTTGCCTCAAAGCCCGGAGGAAATGGGGCAGCGGGAGCATTCGGAATTGTTCCGAATGGAACTATCACAGTGGGATACCCTGCTTTGGCCGCAATGGCAGCCCCGCTTGCGCCCGGAAAGACGAGCGCATCCAGATTGTATTTCTTCAGTGTGGCGTCAATCCCCTCTGCCCCGGCCAATCTTAAATCCTTTGCGCGATCAGCTTCGTACCGCGCGCGATCGGACTCTAGATCCATTTCGTCGGAGATGTCCAACTGCGACTGGCCATATTTGATGGCGCCGGCTTTCGCATGAGCGAGGTTGAACTCACGAAGCTCGGTGAGGGAATTTACCGGAGCCGCTGCGCCAAGCGACTTCAGCCACTTATTGAAATCGCGCTTCATTCCATACTTAAACACCACGGAGCAGTTCGCATCCTTGCCCTTGGCGTTTTCGAGCCCCGAACAGGTGTTCCACTTCAACAAATTATTCTGCGGATCGCTTGCAACGATACTGGGGATGTCCGCCGGATCGACAATGACTGCGCCTTGCTTTTTCATCGCCATGATCGCTTCGTCCATTACTCTCGTCCGATCAGGATTGGCACTTTCTGGAGGCACAGCCTCTTTTTCGCCGGGCGGCACAACGGGGTTGTAGTAAAAAGCGCGGGGGATTCCGATTCGCGCTCCTTTGAGGCCATCGGGCTTGAGAAATCTCTGATAGTTGCGTCCAGGTGGCACAGCGCATTTTTGAGTGGCTGGATCGTTTGGATCCGGAGTTGCGCTCTCCAGGGCGCCTAACAGAATCGCTGCGTCGGTGACGGTCTTGGCCATCGGTCCCGCCGTATCCTGATCCGCCGTAATTGGAATGATGCCGTAACGGCTGATCCGGCCCACGGTCGGCTTGATGCCCACGAGCATGTTCTGATTGGATGGGCTCAGAATCGAGCCTGACGTCTCGCTTCCGATATTTGCCGCCCAGAAGTTTGCAGCCGTGCCCACCCCGGAGCTCGATCCGCCGGTCGCAAGAACCGGACGACCGTCAAACGTGTCAGCCCGCGGGTCACGGCGGGGATCGTAAGGATTCATGCTATATCCAATGAGCCCGTTGTAACCGCCCGGCATGGGCGTCGGCCCGCCTGCCACCCAATTCGCGAGCTCAGTCATTGTCGTTTTCGCGATGATGATCGCGCCCGCGTCTCGCAAATTTTTCGTAAGCGTGGCTTCGTAAGGCGGGATTAGGCCAGCAAATGCCAGCGCGCCTCCCGTCGTAGGCATTTCGATCGTGAGCATATTGTCTTTGAGAGCGATCGGAATGCCGTGCAGCGGTCCACGCACTTTGCCCGTAGCTCGCTCTCGATCGCGCGCATCCGCTTCGCTGAGAGCTTTGGGATTCACGGTGATGACGGCGTTTAGCCTGCTGTTGTAAAGGGCGATACGCAACAGGTACTGGGTTACAAGCTCCCGGGATGTGACACGCCCGTCTTTCATCGCTGCTTGCATTTCCGGGATTGTGGCTTCGACAACGGAAAAGGATTGCCCGCTCGCCAGCACGCCAGGGTCACTGGTCCGCGTTTGCGCGCACAAAATAGTGGTGGCAGATAACAAGAAAGCCATGGAATATGGCAGCTTCATAGTCGCCGATTCTATCTCAATCAAACAAAAATCCTACAGAGACTCTTGCGCAGATTGCGCTGGCCCGGCTGCTCCCGCAAAAGCCTTGGATCGTTTCAATCCCCGGCAACGCCAAGCTGTCTCGCCTCGACGAAAACATTGTATCCATGACAATCAAATTCACATCAGATGTACTGGGCGAAATTGACAGCGCGACTTCCGAAATCGCGGTGCAAGAGGCGCGATACCCCGAAGCCCTGGAAAAAATGACCGGACGATGAAAGGAAAAACAATGTCCACGTACAAAGCAAAAGCGTACTCCGCGGCTAGCGCAAAATCGCCGCTGACATCAACCGCGATCAACCGACGCGAACCGACGGAACAGGACATACAAATCGAAATTCTGTATTGCGGCATCTGTCACTCCGACCTTCATCAAGTTCGCAACGAGTGGAGCGAGGTGATGCCTACGGCGTACCCGTGCGTGCCCGGGCACGAAATTGTCGGTCGCGTCACCAAAGTCGGCACGGCCGTCACCAAATTTAAGCCCGGCGACCTCGCCGCAGTCGGCTGCATGGTGGACTCGGACCGCACCTGTCCCGAGTGCCGCGCGGGTCTTGAGCAGTTCTGTCCAAATTTCACGTTAACTTACAATTTTCCCGACAAACATTTGGGAGGCGTGACGTATGGCGGCTATTCCGAGAGCATCGTCGTGGACCAGAGATTCGTGCTGCGCGTACCCTCGAACCTTAACCCTGCGGGCGCCGCTCCTTTGCTTTGCGCTGGAATCACGACGTATTCGCCCATGCGTCACTGGGGCGTTACCAAGAATAAGAACGTTGGCGTGGTCGGGCTCGGCGGCCTGGGCCACATGGCC
>PMOP01000509.1 GCA_003161495.1 Acidobacteriota bacterium
GAAATGCTTTTGCTCGTCGCCGACATGCGCGAATTGAAGGCCAACCCGAAATCTCCCGGCGCCGGCACGGTTCTCGAGTCGCGAGTGGACAGAGGGCGCGGCCCGGTCGCAACGGTTTTGGTGCAAACAGGAACGCTGAATGCCGGAGACGTTTTCATTTGCGGCGCGGTGTACGGAAAAGTTCGCGCCATGTTTGACGATCACGGGCGCCCCGTGAAAAGCGCGGGGCCTTCGACGCCTGTCGAAGTTCTCGGATTGCAAGGCGCTCCGGAAGCCGGCGACCAGTTTCAAGTGGCCGACGAAGCGCGCGCGCGGCACATTGTCGAATTCCGTCAGGGAAAACTTCGCGAAGCGAGTCTTGCGAAGTCCGCAGGAGCCCGTATCACGCTCGACCAGTTGCACGAACAGCTTCGCGTGGGAGAGGTCAAAGAACTTCCGCTGGTGATCAAGGCGGACGTACAGGGCTCCGTCGAAGTGCTGAGCGAGATGCTGCCGAAACTTTCCGACGACCGCGTGAAACTGAAAATTATTCACGCTAGCATCGGAGCGGTAACGGAAAACGACGTTCTGCTGGCGTCCGCATCGGGCGCGATCGTCGTGGCGTTCAATGTTCGCCCGGACCGCAAGGCTGCCGATCTTGCGCAGCGCGAAGGCGTGGAGATTCGGCCGCATTCGGTGATTTACGAAGTGTCCGACGAAATCAAGAAGGCCATGACGGGACTGCTCGAGCCCGTCTTCAAGGAAACGCATCTCGGCCGCGCCGAAGTGCGCGACACGTTCCGCGTCAAGGGCGTGGGAATGATCGCGGGCTGCTATGTGGTGGACGGCATCCTGAAGCGCGACACCGACGTGCGCGTGCTGCGCGAAGGCGTGGTGGTCTATACGGGGAAAATCACTTCGCTTCGGCGTTTCAAGGATGATGTGAACGAAGTGCGCTCCGGATTTGAGTGCGGAGCAACCGTTTCCAATTTCAACGACATCAAAGTGGCGGATATTCTGGAGTGCTTCCACATGCAGAAGCTGGTGCTGGCGGAAGCGACGGCCTGATTTTTTCCCGGCTCCGTGGCCGGGAAGTTTTTCGCAAGTGCTTGCAGGGATGAAGATGCCGATCGGTCTGCTCACCCTGGAAATTTATATCCCCGAGGCGCACTCGCTCAAAGATAAGCGGCAGGTGCTCCGCAGCTTGAAGGACAGGCTGCGGGGGAAATTCAATGTGGCCGTGGCGGAACTGGAAGGGCAGGATTCCTGGCAGCGCTCGGTGGTGGGCATCGTGAGCCTCGCCAACAACGCCGGATTTCTCGAACAATCCTTGCGCACCGTGCTGGAGGATTCCGAGAAACACCTGGGCCGCGATCTGGTCGGCCACGAACTGGAAGTTCTATAGAGAAGCCTTGGATTTATTGGAAGGGCTTGGAAATTTTATAATTTAACATCCGGTGAAACAAAAATGACGGTTGCGGGACATCGGCACGAACGCGTGGCCGAGGAAATTCTACACGAGTTGGGCATCATGGTCGCCGGTGAGTTGAAAGACCCTCGCATCGAAGCGCTGGTCACCATCACCGAGGTTCGCGTGACGCCCGACCTGAAACACGCGCGCGTTTTTGTCAGCGTGATGGGCAGCGAAGCCGAGCAGAAGAGCACCATCCGTGGCCTCTTTGCCGCAGTCGGTTACATTCGCCACGAACTGACCGAGCGGATCCAGTTGCGCCGCGCGCCCGAGATTCATTTTATCCTCGATCACTCCGAGGAATACGGCCGGCGCATCGAAGACCTTTTGCGGCAGACAAAAAACCCGCCTCTTAAGTAGGACGGGCTTCAGCCTGTCTGGTTTTTATTTTCGGCAGGGCGAAAAAGCAGACAGGCTGAAGCCCGTCCTACATAACCCATGCAACGAAAACCGCAATCCGTGCCGCTGGATGGCGCACTCGTGATTGATAAGCCGCGCGGCAAAACGTCGCACGATGTTGTCGATGCCGCGCGCCGCATCGTGGGCTTCCGGCAGATCGGCCATCTGGGCACGCTCGATCCGCTGGCGACTGGCGTTCTGGTTCTGCTGCTCGGCCGCGCCACGCGTCTTGCGCAATTTTATATTGGACGCCGCAAACGCTACGACTCCACATTCCGCTTTGGCTTCGCCACGGACACGTATGACGCCGATGGCGACCCTGTCGGCCCGGACACGGCTCCGCAAATCGATCGCGCTGAAATTGAGCGGCTCGCTGCTGCGCGCGTCGGCAAATTTCCTCAAATGCCTCCGCCCTACTCCGCGAAAAAAATTCACGGGCGCCCCGCTCACGAACTGGCGCGCAAGAAAAAACCGGTGGAATTGAAAGCGGCGGAAATCGAAGTCTACGATTTTCACGTCAACGAAGTCTCCGGCTCGCTCGCGAAAGTTTCCGTGGAGTGCGCCGCGGGCACCTACATCCGTTCGCTCGCGCATGACATGGGCGCGGCCCTCGGCTGCGGCGCGCATCTCGCCGAAATTGTGCGCACCGCAGTGGGCGAATTCACGCTGGACCAGGCCGCGAAACTCGAAGACCTCGAGCGCGCCGCCAAGGAAGGGGACCTCGCGCGCTACGTCATTCCCCTCGAACGCCTGCTTCCCGAATTGCCGAGCGTGACGATCCTTCCACTCCTCGAAAAGCGTGTGCGCCACGGCTCGAAATTCAATGTGCAGATCGCGCAAATTCAACCCGGCCGCGCCAGCGTCGCGCAAGGCGCCACCACCGAACTCAATTCTGGAGAATGGAGGCCCGCGCGCCTCCGCGTTTTTAGCCAGCAGGAGCGTCTCATCGCTATCGCCGAAGCGGTCGTGCCGCGAACCTACCAGCCGGTAGTTGTTCTCGAAGCGGAAGCATAAAACGGCGCGGGGCGCTGCTGTGCTATACTTGTATAGCGAGGAACGTATGCTGGCCATCCGCCTTCCGCAGTCCATCGAAAAACGTCTTGAGAAACTTGCCCGGCGCACCGGGCGCACAAAGAGCTTCTATGCCCGCGAGGCTATCCTTCAGCATCTGGAGGATCTCGAGGATTTGTATCTTGCCGAGCGAGCGCTGGAACGTATCCGCAGCGGTGAGGACGACGCGATTCCGCTAAAGAAAGTCATGAAGCGCCATGGCGTGGAAGATTGAAGTTTCGCCGGCGGCGGACGCTGAACTGAAAAAGCTCGACCCGCAGCACGCCAGACAGATCCTGAGATTCCTCCACGAACGATTAGCCAAACTGGACGATCCGCGCAGCGTGGGGAGAGCCCTGCAGGGATCCCGCCTGGGAGAATTCTGGAAATATCGGGTGGGCGACTACCGGCTCATCTGCAAAATTGAGGATGATCGTGTGGTCGTGCTGGTTCTGCGGGTAGGCCACCGCAAGGAGATTTATCGCTGAGCGGATGCCAATAGTAGCGACCTGCCGTGCTAGCCGGAAGAATTTAGTCGCGTTCCTCGTCTTTATCCAGGTATTCGCCGGGAACGTCGTCTTCCGGGACCTCGTGTGTCCTGACTTTGCCTCGATCGGCATCGGGAGCGTTTTCCACGCCCTCGACTACTTCGGCTTCGAAGGCGTTTCCTTCCTCGAGCAGTTCGTCCACGCTCTCGGAATCCGCGCTCGCTGAGTCGGACAAACCCTGCAGATCGCCCGATTGGCCGCCTGACTTCGCTCCCAGCCCCTTCCGCTCGAACGCTACCGTAGCCACGCTCTGGCTATTCCCTCGCGCCCTGCCCATCTTCTGCGCCGGCTTCTTCTTTGGCGCGGCCTTCTTCGCGCGCGCCTTTTTCTTTGGCGCCTTTTTTGCTAAGGATTTCTTCGGTTTGGCCTTGCTCTTTTTCTTATTCTTTTTGGGTGCCATATTTGCAGTCTACCACCTGTCAGCCTTTTTATTACAGCATTTGACATGCCTGATAGGATCGCCGTTTGGCAATATTCACGAGGCGGAAACGGATGATCATTCGCAAAAGAACTTCCGCAGCCGCTGAACTCCTTCCTGAAATTGTTGCTCCGGCGTGATGAGGCTCAGCACCAGAAAACCTTCCCGCGAAAAATTGAAGAAGTGGCCGGGATGGACCAGCACGGAATAGCGTTCGAGGAGCGCAATCGTGAGGTCTTCGTCCGTTCCCGTCACCGGGACGCGCAGGATGGCGTACCAGCCGCCTTCGCGATCGAGAAGGGCGAGAGATTTGGATTCGACCAACATGCTTTTCAGGACAGAGAGATTCGCGGAGACCCGCTGCTGCAATTGCGCCTGAAGCGCATGCCGCAGCGAGAGAAACTTCGGTAAGGCAAGTTGCACCGGCGTGCTCGGAGAAAGATAAGTATCGGCGATGATTTCAAGGCGCTCGACGGCGGTTGTTGCCGCGGATTGCTGACCGCTCACGACGGTCCAGGCCAATTTCATCTGCGGGAGCAGCGAAATTTTTGAAAGGCCGCTCAGCGTGAAGGTGAGCGCGCGATCGGAAAGGGCAAAGGTGTGCCGCGGCGTTGCGCTGCTTGTGTAATCGAGGAACACTTCATCGGCCACAATGGCCATTTCCCGCGCGGCGCAAATTTCCGCGAGCTCGGCCGCTTCGCGCGGCTTGACGAACGAGCCGGTGGGATTGTTGGGATGCACGACCAGAACGGCGCGCGAACGCGGCGTCAACGCCGCGCGCAACGAAGCGAAATCGATTTGCCAGCCGTGATCGTAAAGCAGTGGATAGGAAACGAGGTGAATGTCGGCGAGGTCCGCGAGGAATTCAAACAACGGGTAGCTGGGAGCGGGAACCAGAATTTCGTCGCCGGCCTCGCAGAGCAAACGAAAAATGTGGGTGTAGGCTTCGCTTGTTCCCGAAGCGAGCAGGATGCATTCAGGATCGACCGGCGCGGACAGCCCGGAAAATCCCGCGCGCCCGGCGTAATATCCGGCCACTGCCTCGCGCGCTTCCAGCAAGCCCTTGCTTTCCGGACAATAGACAAGCGCGCGCGGATCGTTGAGAGCCGCGAGAATTTCCCGCTCCGGATAGGCCAAACCGCACGTGGTGGGATTCGACGCGGTCAGATCGAGGAGTTGCTTCCCACTTCGCCGGTTCTCTTCGAGAGCCAGCGTTAAGCGGTTCGTTTCCAGCCGCCAATTCGTGCGCGATGCGAACATGGGTGCGAAGAATGAGCACTGAATTTATACCACGCTCGCAAATTTCCTACGGCCAAACAAAAAAAACGGCCACAAATTTTTAGAGGGGACGGGTGAGGCGGGGGCAGTGCGTAAACGCGCTATCGAAAATCAGAGGACGGTTCAGTCCAGCCAAATTCCCTAGGCTTGGGAGCTGCTTCCGTTTCCTTTCGTATTGTTGGTTGTGTTCTGGGTCCCGATGCTGCTTGCGTTCGCTGCCGGGCTCGGCGCGCCTTGCTGCGTGGACTGCTGTTCCAGCGCTTTAAACTGGTTGATCAGGTCAGTATAGGTGGCTGGATTGAAATTTTGAATCTGCTGCGCGAGGCTATCGATCTCCTGAATTTCCACCTTGCTCAGTCCGAGCGCCGGGAGAGCCGCGTTTAGGGCCTGGATCTGCCCCTCGACATTTGGCGATGGCGCCGGCGCGGCCGGCGTTTGCCCTGGGGGCTTGGGTGCGAAGAGCTGTCCGGGGTGTGCCGGTGCGCTTGAGTTCGTTGCTGCATCCTGCTGTGGCGCACTGGACGCGCCTTGTGCTGACGTTGCAATGTTTTGGGCGTTGGCAGTCGGTTGCTGAAACTGCTGATCAGCTGCAAGAGACAATAATGTTCCCTGGCTTAACTGAAATATTCCAGCATCCTGCGCGCTGGACTGCGCGGAATCGTTCTGGTTCGATGGTGTAAAAGTATCTTCCGTTAATGTCACGTTGCCTGCATTTGCTGTTGCCGGTATGTTTACTCCTGACTGTGAATTTGCTGACTGTTCACGCAATTGATTCGCAAGAATCTGCACTAAATTTCCAATGCCTTCAACCGCCATCATCCACCTCCGCGGCCAGATGGTTTTACAAAAGGCCTAGCCTGGATTATTCACGA
>PMOP01000133.1 GCA_003161495.1 Acidobacteriota bacterium
GCGCGGGCCTCGCCCGCATCGATCAGTCGCGCGGTGAAGATGATTTCTTTTACGCGCGCCGGGCCAAGCAGCGCCGCCAGCCTGACGTAGTTGGCCATCGAAAGGCAATTGCCGAGCGTGCGGCCAATCGGGACGCCGAAGCGAGCGTTCGCCGCGCCGATGCGCAGGTCGCAGCAGGCGGCGATGGTCGTGCCGCCTCCGGTGCAGACTCCGGCGATGGCGGCGATGGTGGGAATGGGGATGCGTTCAAACGCGTCCAGCAGGCCGTTGATTCGCGCTTCGTAATCGAGCGCGTGCTGCGCGGTGGAAAAATTTTTAAACTCGGAAATATCGGTTCCCGCCGCGAACGCTTTTTCCGTTGCGCCCGTTAGCACCAGAACCTTGACGGACGAATCGGCCGCCGCTTGTTGGCAGATTTCCGCGAACCGCTCGTACATTCGGAAGCTGAAAGCGTTTCGAGCCTCCGGGCGATTGAACGTGATGCGTCCCACGCCGTCCTTTACTTCGTACAAAATCTCCTGGCTCAAAATATTCTGGCTCATTGTGATGCGCCTTTCTTCGTGGAGGCCGGCATTTGGATCGCGTCTTGCGCCGCCATTTGTTCAATTTCGGCTTCCGAGAAGCCATGTTCGAGCAAAACTTCGCGCGTATGCTCGCCCATTAACGGCGCGGCTTTGCGCACGCCGCCCGGCGTATCCGAAAATTTAATTGGAAGACCGATGGCTTTCACTTTTCCGGCCGTGGGATGTGCAGTCTCCACGATCATTTCGCGCGCGAGCGCCTGGGGATCGGCGTGCATCTGCGCGATGTCGAGCACGGGTCCCGCGGGAACTCCGCATTCCTCCAAGCGAAGCAGCCATTCGGCCACGCTACGTTTCTGGAACAACGGAGTCAGCGCCGCCGTTAATGCCGAAAGATTGCGCATGCGCTCCGCATTGTTCAAAAATCGCGGATCGTCACGTAACGCAGGCGCCTCAAGCGCATCGATCAGCCGCAGCCAGTTTTCCTGATTCGCGGCGCCCACTGTGATCCAACCGTCCGACGCGGGAAACGCCTGATACGGCGCATTTAACGGATGCGCTGTTCCCATGGGGCCGGGCGCATGGCCCGTCGCAAAGCAAATGGCCGAATGCCAGTAGGTATGAATGATTCCCGCTTCAAACAGCGACGTGTCAACCATCTGCCCTTTCCCGGTGGACGCACGCGAATGTAAGGCTGCCAGTATGCCAACGCAGGCAAGAATGCCGGCGGTAATGTCCGTCACGGGCGCTCCCGCCTTCATGGGCGGGCCACCGGCGCGCTCTCCTGTAATACTCATCAAACCCGTCATGCCTTGAGCGATGAGGTCGAATCCACCGCGATCGGCGTATGGCCCGGTGCGCCCGAAACCTGAGATCGAGCAGTAAATAAGTTTCGGATTTAATTCATGAAGAGCTTCGTAGCCGAAACCCATTTTTTCCATCGTGCCGCGGCGGTAATTCTCGATCAGCACGTCAGCATTTTTCAGCAAGCGAGCCAGGGCGCCGCGCCCTGCTCCCGTCTTCAGGTTCAACGCGATGCCGCGTTTGTTGCGATTCATGATCAGGAACGCCGCGGATTCCTCTGCAACGGTTGGCGGCACCATGCGCCTCGCGTCGTCACCGCCTGGAATTTTTTCTACCTTGATGACGTCCGCACCCATGTCAGCCAGCAACATCGAGCAGGCAGGCCCAGCCATGATGTGCGAAAGGTCGATGACCTTCAGGCCCTTCAGGGGCCCAAATTCATTTTGAGTGGTGGCGCTCTCCATCCGCTGTCCTTTCTCGATTTTGTTGCGCCCACAATACTAGCCTCTCGCGCGCACCTCGGCCAAGTCCAGCTACCGGGAGTTCCGATTATCAGGCTATCCAGGTCAGGTAGCCATGCCGGAAAATAGGAGCAATCGGGAACGGGTAAATGGAAGTGTTATATACTGCTGATCTCAACGCACGAAAATTGAGCGCATGTCAATTGGAGGTCTCAAATGAAACGCATTGCCATGTTAGTCCTCGGCGTAATGGTGGTTTCGATCGGCGCGTTGGCGCAAACGCCGGACGCCGCCGTCGAGACGGCCTTGCTCGCTGCCCCAGCCAATTTGCGCGAGGGCGCGACGGTGATTAAGTGGAAGACGGACTTCACATACGACACGCTGAAAAAAGGCACAAACCGGCTGGTTTGCTACGACCGGACGGGCTTGCCTGAGCAGCAGCCGTTCTCGGTTGAGTGCACCAGCATTGCTAACGTGGACCGGGTCGCGCAAAATCTGAAATTCGAGTCCGTCGGTGACAAGATCAAGACACAGGCGTTGCTTGATGCCGCCGAAAAAGACGGAACCCGAGTGAAGCCCGAGTACGGATCGGTGTGGTACCACATGCTTGGTCCCGACCGGGAGCACGCACACGCGCACATGACCATAGCAGTGCCGGGTGCCACGACACAGTCTATCGGACTGCCTGACAACAATAAGCAGGGCACCGTTTGGATCATGAATGCAGGTACGACGACCGCCCACCTCATGACTCCGGGTGAATAAATGCAGTCCGTCGGAAGAAAGCGCGGGAGGTTATGAGGTATCTGATCTTCAATCTTCTCGTAGTTGCAACGCTGACTGCCGGTCCGGACAAGGAAACGTTCAACGGGATCATTACGGACGACAATTGCCCTAAAGCGGATCACTCGCAAATGCGAATGGGGCCGACGGACGCCGAGTGCGCCATGGCTTGCATCGATGCTCATGGCGCCTTGTACGGTCTGTATGACGGCAATGACTTCTATACGCTGAGCGACCAGCGGGCGCCGGAAAAATTCGTGGGGAAAAAAGTGAGAGTAATCGGTATTCTGGACAACAAGGCCAAGACGATACAGGTGGACTCGATAACCGCGGATAAATAAGCATCGCATATCTCAGGTGCGGTGCGCAGGATCTGATCGAAATATCGAATGTTAATGGTCTTTGTTGCCGCGTGGTTCCAATATCTCGCTTAAGTAATCATGCGTTCCGGGGATTCGCTCGAGATGCGGGTAGCGGACGCCGCCGGCATATTGGATTTCGCGGGTTTCCACGGAGTCAAAGTTGCGGACAATCAGCGAGATTTTGCCGTTTCGCGGATGCGCGATGGATTCGTTCAAGGCATCGTCGGAATAAACGCGGCCATCGACCGCAATAAGTGTCATATGCGGACCGATGCCCGCGTCATACGCAGGCGTCCCTGGTATTACGTCCACGATCGTGCCGTCTTTCTTCACAAATATCCCAATGGAATATGCGCCGTCATACGTGATGGGAAGAAGTTCGCTATCGAAGCGTTCCTTGTTGGGCGTGGAGTTATATATCAGGCGCCAGCCGGCGGCCTCCAGACCGTCGGTCGGCGGCTTACTGTTCACCTGGTAGACGTGCGTCTCGATGAATGCGTGCCAGTCAAACGGACAGATCGCCGACAGCGCCGCTTCCACGTCTTCGCGCGTGTAGGGCACGACAATCGGTTCCGTGTCACGCTGTCCGAAAAAGCTGCGCAGGAAATCGTCGAGCGAAAGGCGGCCCTGCGTTTGTTCGCGGATTTGAACATCGGCGCGCAACCACATGAGCGCGCCCTCGTCGTAGTAATCCTGTCCGCGGCGCAGAGAGGACCACGCAGCATCGGGAGAGCGCAGCACCCAGTTTTCCGTTGCTGTATCCACAAGGGGAGTCGTGGCACGCCCCGGCTCAATCGCAAAATCCGCGGCGATGCGCCCGAGATAGTCGCGCATGTACGCCGCGTCATTGAAGCCGGCGCGGGTGCCCAGCAGCATCCCGATATATTCGTTCAGGCCCTCATACACCCAGAGCAAAGAGGATCGCTCGGGGCCCTGATAATCGGCCTTTGAATACAGCTCTCCAGGACGCCGGTACTTGCCGTCCCAGGAGTGCGATTGTTCATGAGCGTAAAGGACCCAGCCGAACTTTTCCAATTGCTCTTTTTTTGAAAGCGCCGCGTCCCCTACTGCATCGTAAGGCGAATCCTCGTGCTCCAGGCCGTCGAAGGGCCGAGCTTCGCTCTGCGAAATAAGAATATGCAGGGTTTTCCAGTGCCGGAAGCCGAACATGGCGCGATCCTGATCCACCAGCTTCTCGAAAAGATTAAATGCGTGCGCGTCATCCGCTTTGTCGACAGCGGCCTGGCTATCGCCTGTAATGTCGAGTTCCGCTGGCCAAGAGGAGGCGAGCGGCGCGGCGCGAAAAAATTCGCCGGCAAGCACCGGCGAATCGATCAGGCGCTCCAGTGAAAGCGGCGCAAAATTCACGCGATTGCCTGCGCGGCCGGTAACCACAAGCGAACTGCCTTGTTGCCAGTTAACAGGCAGAAGGACCGATGGCTCGATCATCAACTGGCGCTTGTCAATGGCGCGCGGATAAAGCACCACGGTATTCCAGGCCAATAATAATTGGTGATCCGATATGGTGTTTTCCAGCAAGGTATCAAAGTCGACGGTGATTCGATCGGTGTTGGGCGGGATTTCCACGTGAATCGTGGCGATTTCCTCGGGATCGCGCTTCCAAGGCAGCGGTGTGTTTCCGGAACGTATCCGCACAGCGGCGAGTTCCTCAATGGGGCCAGTCGGCCCATGCTCGCCGGGAATCCAAAGAGGATAAGCGAGCGCGAGGTTGCCCGGCTGCACGCGAATTTCCTCGTGCACGGAAGCGATGCGCCGCGGCGCTTGTGTCTCATCGACTACGAGTGTCATGACGGGTGCAGGAGCGTTCTGCGCACGTGCGCCGGTTACGACTCCTGCCATTGCAACGATCATTGCGAGAAGAAAAAACCTGGGAAAAGAAATTTTGATCATGCGCGCCCTCGATTTTGTAAACCGAAACCGTTGGGATTCTGCCAGAGAGGTAACGCAATATCAATTCAACGATCCAGCATTGAGCAATGGGATCGCTCATCGGGATCGCGCATTGGTTCCAGAAGCGCCTTATCGTGAGGACGAAAAAATGGCCGGGCGGATGAGAAAACCAGAATGGGTTTACGACAAGAGATCAACGTTTCGGTTCGGCCGGCTCCTCATCTCGCTGCACAAGGACTTTACTGTCCGATCTGCTAAGAATTCCCGGAACTACTTCGGCAATTGCAGAGAAAAGTTCTTCCGGCTTGATGGGCTTGGATACGTACCCGTCCATGCCGCAAGCCATGCAACGCTCCTGGTCGCCTTGCATCGCGAGAGCCGTCAAGGCGATGATGGGCAGACGAGTGCCGCCCGCCTTTTCTTTTTCGCGGATCCTCCGGGTCGCTTCAAATCCATCCATCTCCGGCATCTGTCCATCCATCAGGACAACATCGAAGGACCGCTTTTCCAAGGCTTCTAAAGCTTCTCGCCCATTTTTCGCCAGGAACGCGCTGTGCCCTCTCTTTTCAAGAAGGCGCACAATGAGCCTTTGGTTTACTTGATTGTCTTCCGCTACCAGAAAAGAAAGGGAGATTCCTTGCTCGGGGACCGCTGGCCGATTCACCAAATCTATTTTTTCCGGCACGGTTGAATCTTGCGCCAGAACGCGGAGCAAAACGTCACGAAGCTCCAATCGATCGAAGGGTTTGTTTAAATAGGCGGAGACGCGAAGCGTTCGGCAGCGGGCCGCGTCTCCCAGTTCGCCCGCCGATGTGAGCATCACGATCCTGACCGCGGAAAGCGAAGGATCCTGACGAATTCGTTCGACCAGGCCGAATCCATCCATCTCCGGCATGTGGGCGTCGGTTAGGATCAATGGGAACTGCCTGCCCGAAGATTGCCGGCTCTGAAGCTCTTGGAGAGCTTCCGCCGCGCTTTCCACGACCATAGGTATCATTTTCCATCTCGTTACGGAATCCTGCAGGATTCTGCGATTTGTGGCATTGTCATCCACGATCAGGATGGGCATGCCTGCCAGTTGTGAAACTTCGAGGGGTTCCGGGGTAGTCTCGGCAACCGCGCTGCCCGCTTGAATCGTGAAGTAGAAAGTGGAGCCCTTTCCGACTTCACTTTCCAGCCAGAGCCGCCCGCCCATAAGAGTAACAAGCTGCTTTGAGATGGTCAGACCCAATCCTGTGCCGCCGTATTTCCGCGTCACGGAGGAATCGGCCTGGGAAAAAGCGGCGAAAATTTTATCCTGCCTGTCTAAAGGGATTCCAATTCCGGTGTCCCGAACGCTGAACCGCAGGATTGTTTCCCGTGCGTTCTGCTCCTCCACGCGTACATCGATTTGTATTTCTCCCCGCTCGGTAAATTTCAGCGAATTCCCAATCAAGTTCACGAGCACCTGGCGCAGCCGAACGGAATCGCAATTCACGACTGCCGGCACATCCGGATGAATGTCGTAGAGGAGTTCCAACCCCGCCTGGTGTATTTTTACGGCCATACTCTTCGTCATTTCGCCCAAGGTTTTACGCAAGTCAAAGTTCACGCTGCTCAACTCCAGCTTGCCCGCCTCGATTTTTGAAAAATCCAGGATGTCATTGATAATCGTCAGAAGTGAATCCGCGGAGTTCTTGACCATGTGCAGGTAATCCGCCTGCTCCAGGTTCAGCTCGGTGTCCAGGAGCAGGTCGGTCATTCCAATAATTCCGTTCATCGGCGTCCGGATTTCGTGACTCA
>PMOP01000271.1 GCA_003161495.1 Acidobacteriota bacterium
CCGTTTTGAGATTTTTCGATTTCAATAATTTACTGCTCTCTCGGTGCCATTCTACTGCTTCCCAGCTTGTTGCGGAGGCAGTCGATGAATCTTGGCCGAACCGTTTTCTCTCAGCTCCTGGATTTTCTTCCGACCTACCAATTTCAAGTTTGCGTCGATCGTTACCAAGGCGATCGCTACGTCAAAGAGTTTTCTTGCTGGGATCAGTTTCTTTGCCTGGCCTTTGCTCAGCTCACCTACCGCGAGAGCTTGCGCGACATCGAAGCCTGTTTGCGTTCGCAGCGCGCCAAGCTGTATCACATGGGATTTCGCGGACGCATCTCGCGCAACACGCTGGCGCATGCCAACCACCGGCGCGACTGGCGCATCTTTGCCGATTTCGCGCGAGTGCTCGTGGCGCAGGCTCGCCAGATGTACCGCGACGAACCGTTCACGGTGGAGCTGGACCGGGCCGTGTACGCGCTGGATTCCACCACCATCGATTTGTGTTTGTCGCTATTTCCCTGGGCTCAGTTTCGCCGCCGCAAAAGCGCGATCAAAGTGCACACGCTGCTGGATCTACGCGGCAGCATTCCGACCAATGTTTATGTGACCAGCGGCGCGGTGCACGATGTGCGCATTCTCGATCAAGTGCGGCTCGAAGCCGGAGCTTTTTATCTGCTGGACCGCGGCTATTTGGATTTCGCGCGGCTGTATGTCGTCAAACAAAGTTGCGCCTTCTTCATCACCCGCGCCAAGCACAACACGCAATTCTGGCGGCGCGACTGGCGGCCGGTGCGCCGCTCCAGCGGGGTGCGATCCGATCAAACCATTCAGCTCACGGGGCCCAGGACCGCGCAGTTGTATCCCGATCCGCTGCGGCGCATCCATTACTTCGACGCCCAAAAAGATATGCGACTGATTTTTCTGACCAACAATTTCCATCTGCCCGCCCTCACCATCGCCGACCTATATCGCACACGCTGGGACGTGGAGTTGTTCTTTCGTTGGATCAAACAACATCTTCATATCCGCTCGTTCTTCGGCACTTCGGAAAACGCGGTCAAGACCCAAATCTGGGTGGCCATCACCGTCTACCTACTCGTGGCCATCATCAAAAAACAGTTCCGACTGGAGATCAGTCTTTACAAAATCCTACAGATTTTAAGCATCACGATTTTCAACAAAACCCCGCTTTTACAAGGGTTTTCTCAAGTTGCCGACAACTTCGAGGACGCCGATCCTCGTACGCAATTGAATCTGTTCCACTTATAATGGGACAGTATTGATCTCAAATCTCAAATCTCAAATCTCAAATCTCAAATCTCAAATCTCAAATCTCAAATCTCAAATCTCAAATCTCAAATCTCAAATCTCAAATCTCAAATCTCAAATCTCCTTCCTCCTCCTGGTCGATGTTCTACAGTCTTAGCGCAAAGTTCAAAATAATTTTGTTCTTCTCATGGGCGTCTTTCGACTCTACACTTTCTCGCATGCTGATTGGCCGCGTCATCGGCGATGTAGTTGCGACGCAAAAGGTGCCCTCGCACGAAGGACGCAAGATCCTTGTCGTCCAACCGCTGCAACTCGACGGCACGGATCGCGGCGATCCTGTTCTCGCACTTGACGCGGTGAGCGCGGGAATCGGCGACCGCGTTTTGCTTACCACGGAAGGTTTCTCCGCCATGACCGCCGTTGGCCGGCCCAATTCCCCCATCGACTCCGCCGTCATCGGTGTGATTGATTCGGTGGACCTGCATGGCGAGTGATTTCGCGGAATGAATCCATAAGATAAACGCCGATAAAAGCGAACCACTGGGAATATAAATTTCCAGTGCGCTTTCTCCACGCCGATTCGCCGCTGCCGTGTTTGACACTCCGTCAACGCGCCGCCATAATCGCGGGCGGGTAGACACGAGATGATTGCTCAACTTCGCGGTTCGCTCGGCGATAAACGGCCTAATCAGGTGCTCGTCGACGTGGGCGGAGTTGGCTACCTCGTGCACATTCCGCTTTCAACGTTTTATGCGCTCGGCGATCTTCATTCCAATGTTACGCTGCTGATTCACACGCAAGTCCGCGAGGACGCGATTTCCCTCTACGGATTCTTGAGCGCGCGCGAAAAGCATTTGTTTGAGCTGCTGATTTCCGCTTCCGGTGTCGGTCCTGTTCTGGCGCTGAAAATTCTTTCCGGCATGAGCGTGGACGATCTGGTGCCCGCGGTGCGCTCGGGCGATCTGGCGCGGCTGACGCGCATTCCCGGCGTGGGCCGCAAAACGGCCGAGCGCATGATCGTCGAGTTGCGCGACAAGCTCGCCGCGATGGAAATTCCCGAAGATTCGCGCAAACCGGTGACGACGACAGGCACTGCAGGCGATGTTGTCTCCGCGCTGCTCAATCTGGGCTACGACCAGCACGCTGCCGAGCAAGCGGTTGAGCGAGCGGGGAAGAACGGCGTTCCTGAAACTTTTGAGGATCTTCTGCGCGGCGCGCTGCAACAATTGACCGCGCCGGCGCAATCCAGCGCAAGGGCCGCCCGGTAGGGCGGATAAGCTCGACAAGCTCGATAACGCGAAAAAATTTCTGATCGGGGTACACGAGGCATTTTAGGAATGAGTTCCGGAACTGGAAGCGAGCCGAAAATGGAACAGCCGACGCGCCGCATCGTTGCCGGTGCGGCGATGGACGAAGACGCTCGCATCGACGCGAGTGTGCGCCCGAAGCGCTTCGCCGACTACATTGGCCAGGCGCGCGTGAAGGAAAATATCGAGATCGCCATTCAGGCCGCGCGCAGCCGCGGCGAAGCCCTTGATCACGTTTTGCTTTACGGCCCGCCAGGCCTAGGCAAGACGACGCTCGCGCAAATCATTGCCAGTGAACTTGGCGTGACCATAAAGACCAGTTCCGGGCCCCTTCTCGAGCGCAAAGGCGACTTGACCGCGATCCTCACGTCGATCGAGGAGCGCGAAGTATTTTTTTTGGATGAAATTCACCGGCTTGTTCCGGCAATCGAGGAAGTTCTGTATCCTGCGATGGAAGACTATCGCATCGATCTGGTGATAGGGCAGGGTGCGGGCGCGCGAATCCACCCTTTCATTCTGAATCGCTTCACGCTGATTGGCGCGACCACGCGCGCGGGCCTCGTCACCGCTCCGCTGCGATCGCGTTTCGGCATTGTGCACAGGCTGGAATTTTACACACCGGAAGATTTGGTCACGATTGTTCGCCGGTCGGCATCCATCCTGGGAATTGCCGTGGACGACGATGGCGCGTATGAGATGGCGCGGCGCAGCCGGGGAACGCCCCGTGTTGCCAACCGCTTGCTGCGCCGCGCGCGCGATTTCGCGCAAGTGCGCGCGCAGGGCCACATCACTCTCGCGGTGGCAAAAGAAGCCCTGCAAATGCTCGGCGTCGATGAGCATGGCCTCGATGAAGTCGATCGCAATCTGATGCTGACGATTCTGGAAAAATATGCCGGAGGCCCCGTAGGGCTCAGCACTCTGGCGGCTTCCATCAGCGAAGAAGAAGACGCCATCGAGGAAATTTACGAGCCTTACCTCATGCAGCTCGGCCTGCTGGATCGCACGCAGCGCGGCCGCGTTGCAACAGCCCTCGCCTATAAACATTTCGGCCTGGAACCGCCGCGCCGCCAGCCCGGCCTTTTTTGAAATGGAACCACGGATGCACACGGATTAACACGGATAAAACCCAAGAGATTAAAAATCATCCATGCGGAATATGGAATATCGGAATCTTTCGCCTTGTTTTTCTTCGTTTTTTCTTGTCTGTGACCTGTGCGTTCCTTGTTTTTAGCTTTTAGGTTTTATCCGTGTTAATCCGTGTGCATCCGTGGTTACATTCTTCGGTATGGCGGAAGGCAAACTCATCTATCTTTCTCTGGGGTCGAACCTCGGGGATCGGGCCGCGAATCTGGAGCGCGCCATTGAGTCGCTATCGGAAATTGGTGTGCGCGTTCTGCGCCGTTCGTCCATTTACGAAACGGAGCCGGTCGATTTTCTCGCGCAGCCATGGTTTTTGAATTGCGTTGTCGAGGCGGAAACTTCGCTTGCGCCGCGCCAGTTGCTCGATGCACTTCAGGCCATTGAACGCCAGCTTGGCAGCCGCAAGCTTGTTCCGAGCGGCCCCCGGATCGTCGATCTCGATATTCTTTTCTACGATACACAAACGATTCACGGGGCCGCGATGGAGATTCCGCATTCGCGCCTGGCGGAACGCCGCTTCGTTCTCATTCCCCTCGTCGAAATCGCCCCTGAATTTTGCCATCCAATCTTGCACAAAACCGCAGCTGAGTTGCTGGCCGCCACGCAGGATCGAAGCGCTGTGCGAGTCTGGAAGCCGTAACAGGGTGTGTCCGATTTAAAATCGTGGGGGAATTGAGTTTAGCGGGCGGGAATCAGTAACTCTCATCGGACGGTTTTTTCTTCCTCCTCTGTTCCTGTTCCTTTTTTTCGGTGTTTTCATATTCTGCAATTTCTTCCTCGGTCATGACGTACTCGTCGCGTTTGGCGAACATGCTGGTGTTACGCTGAGCCACGGCATTGCCGGACTCGCGGCCTTGACGTCCCTCTTTGCGCTTGCGTTCGGACAGGCTGGAATCATGGCGTACTCGGCGAATCGGGTTGGCCAGCGCGGCCGCTTCCATCAACAGGTCGCTAACTTTTTCGAGCAAATCGTGGAATTGGAATGGCTTCAGGACGTAGGGCAATCTTTCCCGCTCAAATACCGGCACCGATTCCAAGGCCGCCGACTCAGGCACAACGAAGAGCACTCGAGCGCGAACCATGCCTTCCTCAATCGCAGGCGCCAGCGCCAATTCCCGGAGCGTCAGGTAAACCGGACTCTTCAACCCTACCATCGCAATGTTGGCGATCACCAGGGACCATTCCCCGCTGGAGAGTTCCGCAAGGGCGTCGCCTACGGCCGGGACAACCCGCACTTGCCAGCCTTCCGAGTCCAGCATTTGGCGCAGGGCGGACTGGTTCACCTCGTCATTGTCAATTATCAGTATGCCGATCTTGGCCAAGTTCCGCTCCCACTGCGCGTATCGAGTATAGCCCTCGGTTCCACCGTGTTTCCCGGCGGTCTAGGCGATACGGTCGCAAGCGTCACCTGCCCCGTTATAACGCTGATATTTAGCGAGGAAGCTATCCGGCGCAGCCCATCAAGGGCGAATAAAACACGAAAATAGTTGTTGACAAAGCGAACAAAAAGCGAAATACTGCCCCCGTGCTTCCCGAGACGGGCTATGGCGACTGCAACCTCGATTCCTTCGGCCTCAGAGAACCTTCCTTTTCGAAGGAGGGCTCTCCGCGGCCGCAGGAGCGATCCCACTCCCACCCTATTCCCCGACGTCCCGAACCCACGGGACAGCGGGCCGGGTACCCTGCTGCCACCAGGGTCCCAGCCCGAACGCGTCGGCATCGCCCGTCTCGCCCAATCCTCTCCGCTGGCTGACGCCAAACGCGGCACCGAATATTTCCTGCTGCCTGTGAAGTCGATCCTGAATCACTGCGAATCGACGCGTGTGCCCTTTTCCTGGACAGTGAATCCCTATCGCGGCTGTGAATTCGGCTGCCAGTATTGCTACGCGCGTTATACGCACGAGTACATGGAACTGGATGCGCACGATTTTGAGAAGAAAATTTATGTAAAGCTGGATGCCGGGCCGCTCGCTGGACGGGACCTCGGCATGGAAAAGGTGCAGGGGGAGCATATTGCCATCGGGACCGCCACCGACCCTTACCAGCCGGCCGAGCGCGAATTCGGGGCGACGCGCGCGATACTCGAGCAAATGGCGGCGCGCAAAGGGCTTAGCATATCGATCACCACGAAATCGGACCAAGTGCTGCGTGATGTGGACCTGCTGCGCCGCATCGCGGAACATTCCGGCGTGTCCGTGAACTTGAGCATCACGACGCTGCGCACTCGGCTTGCACGCATCCTGGAACCGCGAGCGCCGCGACCGGACCTGCGCATGCGTGCTGTACAAGAGTTGCGCCGCGCCGGCATCGCCGCCGGGGTATTCGCGATGCCTGTACTGCCAGGCATCACCGATCGCGAGGAAGATTTGGACGCGTTGGCACGCGCCGCGCGCGATGCCGGCGCGCAGTGGTTTGCCGCCAGCGTGCTGTTTCTCATGCCTTCGGCGCAGAAGCAATTTCTGCCGTTTCTCGACGCGAAATTTCCGAAGCTCGCGCGGCGATACCGCGAATGGTTTTCGCGCGAGGCCTATGCGCCCGAAACCTACCGCAAGGAAATTTCCGTGCGAGTCGCCGCGCTCCGCAAAAAATACGGTCTCGGCGTGCGTCCCCTCGATCCGGGCCGTTCGCCCGAACCGGAGCGGCAACTGAGTTTGGGGCTGGAAGTTAAGTAGGACGGGCTTCAGCCTGTCAGGTTTTGATTTCTGTGAGCTCGGAAAAAAAGACAGGCTGAAGCCCGTCCTACGGCAGGATAATGCGCGATTCTTCCTTGGCAACGGGCGTCTCGGTTGGAATCAGTGTTCTTAAAAACGTAATGAATGCGCGTGTCCGCGACCGTCCGTTGGAACGCAATCGCCCGAAACGTAGAAAGAATACGAGGAGATGGAAAACATCCGTGTCCTTCCATGCGGAGAATTCCGGATGCTCCGCCGCATCTTTTTTCTCTTTCTCGATAAACTTTGCGAGCGCCGCATAAAGCCCCGCGGCTACGGGATACGCCGGCGGCTTTTCGTAGTAGATCCCGGATAGGAGCGTGCGGCGCGTTTCGGCCATGGCCTGCACGGCAGTGAAGACATCCAGGTCAACAAGGGAACGCTGGTCAGCCGCGTAGATGATCACGGTATATCCAAGGCCGGACAGCAACGTTTCCCTTGTGTGAATCAGATCGGAGGGGAATGATACCTCCGGGAAGGGAACTTCGCTCTCCACAAGTGGTTTCGGATGGCTTTGCTCCCAGCGGTGCGCCGCGATCAAATAGCCACAGTCAATCGGGCAATCGATAGTCACTTCGCGTTCGGTCCCGCAGTCAATCGCGCAGATTTTCTCGCCCTTGGCGGGGCAATAGCGCTCAGCGCGCCGTTTGTTGCAGATCGGACAGATTTTTTTGTCAGCCAATCGTGGTTGCGCCGCATAAATTCAGCGGTGCGCTCCTGAATTTCCTCAAAGTTCATACAGTGCGAAAGGCAAATCGATGCGCGGATTTCAATAATTTCGTGCCGGTTTTTCACAAGAGAATTTTCGTATAAAACCGCCGGGGCCTCGCCTTCAGAATGAAGTTTTCCAGGCGCGGACACGACGCCCTCGGCGCCGCGCCCAGGCAAAGGCGCGGCACCGATTGGCAGGCGCGGAATTATTTCAGCGATTCCGGATCGGAATGATTCTTCGGAGACTTCTTTTCAAGTAGCGAAACGAGTTTCCTCCCCGACGCCGGCACCGGTGCCGCGCCCTGCCGGATGATTTCCGTCGCGGTCATTTTTTTTCCGTAGAGCTTTTCGTTGGCGTCGTTGTCCGGACGCAACGTCGAGCCCTCCAGCGAAATGCCAGCGAACAAGCCGCGAGCTCGGGAGTAGGAGAGAATTTCGGCGCGCATGGTGGCATCGGTGGCCGCCGTGGCGTCACGCCCCTTTGGTCCGGCCGCGGCGGACATGTCCGCTCCGAGCTTCACTTTGCTGCTCAAAATTGCCTTGGCGCCGCGTGGGTTCATGACCAGCAACACGAAATCGGTCGCCTGTCCGCCCAGTTGGAAACCAACGCTTCCGGCTTCGAGCGCCATCATTGAGGGTGCGCCCCAGGGTCCGGTGAAGTGCTCGCCGCTACGGCAAACCATTGCGCCGCGGCCGTAGCTTCCGCCGACGATGAATGCAGCCTTAAGCACGGACGGGAAAACGATCACGCACTCCGCTTTATCGAGCAGGTCCTGCGGAATATCATCCGGAATATTCATAATTTCTTCCATCACCGTGCCGGCATTCTCCAGACGGTCCGCCTCTTTTTCATTTTTGGCGGCCGCAGCCAGCTTGGGAGTGGCTGTGAGAGCGAAAAGCATCCCAATTGCGATTAACTTTCTCATGAGTTCATTCCTCCTTGAAGTGGAGCAGGGCAAAAATCGGGCTGGATGCCAGTCATATCATATGACCTGCGGCATCTTCGCGCAATGCGCGGGTGGCTACTATTCGCTAAATACGGTAAGAGGCAAAACGGCGGCGCGAATTGGAAGCTAATATTCGTTTCGAGTTCCCGCAACCGTGTGGACTATAATCGGTTTTCCTTCAAGAATCCCACAAGGGAGCGGCTGAATGGCGGTGAACCGAAGACTATGCGCAATCCTGGTTGGATGCGTCGCTTTAGGCCTGGTGATCTGCGAGGGAGCGGCGAATACACCAGCGCAATCGCGAGCTACCAATTCGGTGAATTCTCGCGCCTCCGTGGAAAATAAATTAGCGCCTCGCGCGGACGTGGGACGCTTCCGGCAGCGCGCCGAAGCGGCTCTGTCCGCCACGGGGCCGGACAAAGGCACGTGGGGAGTGCTCGTGGCCGATGCCGCCACGGGAGAAGTTTTATATTCGCGTAACGCCGACGGATATTTCATGCCGGCTTCCAATGCGAAATTATTTAGTACGGCTCTCGCTCTCGCCACGCTCGGCCCGGACTATCGCGTGCGCACCACCGTCGCATCGAATGGCGCGCTCGATGCGGACGGTGTGCTGAATGGGGATCTCGTTCTGACCGGCCGCGGCGACGCAAATCTTTCCAACCGGAAATTCCCGTTTGAAAAGAAAGAAGAGCGCGAAGGACCGCCGGAAAAAGTTCTCGCTGCATTCGCCGATACTGTCGCGGCACGCGGTGTAAAGGAAATTACCGGGGACGTGATTGCCGATGACAGCATGTTCCAGCACGAAAAATTCCCGAGCGGGTGGCTGGTCGACGATATTTTGTGGTCCTACGGCGCGGCGGTTTCCGCCATCGCCGTCAATGACAATACGTTTACGCTGGATTTGCGTCCGGGCGCTCATGAAGGCGATCCGGCGCGCTATGACGCGGGAATTGCCGGCGATTTCTACACGGTCGAGAATTCAGTTCTAACTTCCGCGCGAGGCATTGAAGAAAAATTAGCCGTGGCTCGCGATCCCGGCTCGCGCATCATCCAGGTCAGCGGCACGATGCCGCTCGACGCGCCGCCTCGCCGGCTTACAATTGCCATCGAGGATCCTGCGGAGTACGCCGCCAGCCTCCTTGCGCGTCTTCTCGAAACCCGCGGAGTGAAGATCGATGGCCATTCGCGCGCGCGCCACGTCGCCGACCTCGCGCCGGACGCCGCCGCGCCGCAGACGGTTCTCGCCGAACACACTTCGGTTCCGCTTTCGGACGAGGTCCGCTTGACCAACAAAAATAGCGAGAATCTGCATGCCGAGCTTTTACTGTTGCTTGCCGCGCATGAAAAAACGGGTGCCAATAATTACGAAGACGCTTTGAAATTTGCGTCGGATTTTTTCAGGCGTGCGGGCATCGCCGATGGCGATGTTGTGCTCAGCGACGGCTCGGGACTGTCGCGCAAGGATCTGGTCACGCCGCGCTCCATCGTGCAACTTCTGCGCCACGCGGCGGCGCAGCCGTGGGGCGAGCTGTACCGCTCTACGCTGCCAATCTCCGGCGAAGACGGCACGCTTTCGGACCGCATGAAAAATACGCCGGCAGCAGGCCGCATTTTTGCGAAAACGGGAACCATCGGACACGGAAATACGCTTTCGGGTTACGCGAGCACAGTTCACGGCGCGGGCCTGTTGTTTTCGATCCTTGGAAACAACAACAACCTTCATGCGCAAGATGCAAATAAAGTCATCGACGCAATTTGCGTGGCCATGGTCGAGGAGTTGGAGCCGGCGCCGCAGCCGGGGAAAAGAAAATGCGCTCACTGTGGATCGCGGCCTTAGCCGCGGCATTTAGAAGGGACGTATCGGGCCTAAAGGCCCTGAAGCTCAACGACAATCATGACAGCTAAAACAAGAATCATTACGGTGTTCGGAAGTTCACGTCCCGAAGACGGTCATTCGGATTACCTGGAGGCTCTCGAACTCGGGCGTGCGCTCGCGGCGGCTGGATTTGCCGTCTGCACAGGCGGCTACGGCGGAGTGATGGAAGCTGTATCGCGCGGCGCGAGCGAATCCGGCGGACGCGTGCTCGCCGTTACGTCCAGTTTTTTTCGATCGCGCGCGAATCGCTGGGTGGAAGAGGAAACGCGCATGGCTACGTGGCAGGAGCGCCTGTTTGAATTGGTGCGCCTCGGCGACGGCTACGTCGCGTGCAAGGGCGGAACCGGCACGCTCGTGGAACTCGCCGTCGTTTGGGAAATGCTCAACAAAAAAGCGATGGAACAGCGCCCGTTCGTCGTGCTGGGCGATTTCTGGCAGCCGATTTTGGATCGCGTGCGCGAAGTGGAACGCGGACACGCGTCGAAATGGGGCGAGTCGAGTGACCCATTGGTGCATCAGGCGCCGACTCCGGCGGAAGCCGCGCTGTATTTGGCCGCGCAGCTGGCGAGTGGCGCGGCGCAAGGAAAAGGAATTTAGGGAAACGTGTCGCGCACCGCGGAGGACATTCTCGAATTTGACAGGCTGCGCGACTTGTTGCGCCGCCAGACCACGTGCGCGCCCGGGCGCCGCGCCGTTGACGCTCTTTCGTTTTCGCAAGATCGTTCCGCGCTGGACACCGCCTTCGCGCTGATTGCCGAAGGCGTCGCCTATCTAAGCGACGGCAACGAAATGGGATTTGGTTCGCTGGCCGATCCGGTGCGATGGCTCGTGGAATTGGAAGCGCCTGTTGCAGTGCTCACGCCGCCCATGCTGCTCGATGCGGTGACGCTTGCGGACACAGCGGCTATGCTGCGCGAATCCATTCGCGACAACGCGCGTCCCGGTTCCGGTCCTACCGCCGGGCAATTTCCACTTCTTGCCGCGCGTGCAAAATCTGTCGCCGATCTTCGCCCCCTTGCAGCGGCCATCCGCCGCGCGGTGCTGCCCAGCGGAGAAATCAGCGACGACGCCTCTGCCGAACTAAAACGCATTCGCGCCAGCATGGGCCGGACGCGCGAGACGATTCAAAAAACTCTTGAGCGCATGCTGCGAACTCGCGGTGGCGACGCGGGCGAAGATTACGTCACGCTGCGCAACGACCGCTTCGTCATCCCGGTACGCGCGGCCGAACGGCGACAAGTGCAAGGCGTCGTCCATGCCGCGAGCGCAACAGGGCAAACGGTTTTCGTCGAACCATTTGAAACCATCGAACACAACAACAGATTGGTTCAGCTTGGCGAGGACGAAGCGGCGGAAATTGCGCGAATCCTGGTTGAATTGACCGAGCGCCTGCGCGCAAATTTCGGGCCGCTTCGCTTTGCCGTCGATACCATTGCCGAACTCGATTCCGTTTTTGCGCGCGCGCGTTTCGCCCGCGAATTCGATTGCACGCTGCCCGAATTTACAAAGGAAGATTCTATTGCGCCGTCTTCCCCGCATCGGCCCTCACAAGAGGATTCCTCCCTGGAACTGAAAGACGCGCGGCATCCCGTGCTTGCCGATACTTTCCGCGCCCACGGCCGCAGCGTGGTTCCAATGACGCTTGCGCTCGGAGGAGCCAAGACCGTCCTGGTGATCAGCGGTCCGAATACAGGCGGAAAAACCGTGGCGCTCAAAACGGTGGGCATCGCCGTGCTCTCGGCGCAGTCCGGCATTCCCGTGGCCGCGGAGATTGCGCGCCTGCCGCTCGTCGATCGCGTGCTTGTGGACATCGGCGACGAGCAATCGATCGCCGCCGATCTCTCCACCTTTTCCGCCCACATGCTCAATGTGCGCGCCATGCTGGAAGCCGCAACGCCGCGTTCGCTTGTGCTTGTGGATGAACTTGGCACGGGCACGGCTCCCGAAGAGGGCGCGGCGCTGGCCGTCGCCCTGCTCGACGAATTTCGCGAGCGCGGCTGCCTGACGCTGGCGACCACGCACCATGATCGTTTGAAGACGTACGCCTCCACCGCGCACGGCGTTCTCAACGCTGCCGTGGAATTTGATGAAGTGAATCTGCGCCCGACGTATCGCCTGATGGTGGGAGTGCCCGGCGGATCGAGCGGCATCGACATCGCGCGGCGCCTCGGGCTGCCGGCCCAGGTGATTGACCGGGCGCGCGCGCAACTTTCGCCCGAGGCGCATGAAGCCGCCGCGCTGATCGCCTATCTGCATCGCAGTCGCGACGAACTCGAAACGCTGAAGCGCGAGGCCGTGCGCGCTGCGATGGAATTTGCCGAAGAAAAAAGGATTTTGCAGACCGAGTGGACCGACCGGCAGCGAGCGCGCCTCAAAGAACTCGAGCACCAGTTCGCGCAAACCATTGAAAAACACGAAAAAGAAGCCGCGCGCGCCGTCGAGGCCGTGAAGGATCGTGAACTGCGCGCGCAACTCGAAAAGCAAACGCACAGGAAACTCGTAAAAGCGCGCGGCGATGCCCGCGAGGAAGCCGATGCCGCGACCGTCGCGCACCTGGCGGATTCGCAAGCCGACTTGGGAATTGCTGCTGCGCAATCGGCGAAGCCGGTAGCAGCGGGCGATCTCGTTCCCGGCGCGCGCGTCCGAGTGCGCGGCCTGCCCACTCCTGTCACATTGCGCCGCCTCGACAATTCCACCGCGGAAGTCGAAGCCGGCCCCCTGCGAATGAAGGTCGCGCTCGCCGACATCACAGCGATTGTTGGTGAGGAATCTTCCAAGAAGCGCATCCTGCCGCCGGGAGTTACAATACGCAGGCAGCCGGAAACCGAGCCCGCCGGCCAAGAAATCAACCTCATTGGCTGCACCGTCGAAGAAGGCACCCGCCGCGTGGACAAATTTCTCGATCAGGCCGCCCTGGCCGGCTCCTCGCAAATCCGAATCATCCACGGACACGGCACGGGCGCCCTGCGCCGCGGCCTGGCGGAATTCCTGAAGACGCATCCGCTCGTCGAAGCAATTCGATCCGAGGCTGCGGATCGTGGAGGAGAGGCTATAACCCTAGTGGAGCTGAAGGAATAGGTTTTGCAAGAGAGGAAGAGTTTGGTGTATCTCGATGCTTCCGAAGCCCCTTCTTTCTTGATTCCAATTTAGCGGTAATCCGACACTCAGTATCTAGGAATGAGGACGAAATGGCTCCGCGTCTTTCCGGGCACAGGGCAATCCTGTTCCCTGCGACTCGGCGGCGGGTCAAAGTCTTGGCTCTCTCCTTCAATGCGTTCAGGAGAGACCAGTGTAACGATTTCATCTAATGTCAAAGGACACCAATGTTCACTAATTGCGCTCGCCCAATTCAGCAAGAGCCTCTGGGAGCATTTTCCAATCCATCGATCTCCTTGTCGTTTTGTATCGCAGACGTATGAAGATTTCTGAATATACTTTCCATCACCAGGAAAGCTCCCCTCCTCGTAAAGATAATCCCCTTCGACGCGGATAGTTACAGGAGCCCCGCTCTCTACTTGTGTCCATTGTTTTGGCATGGCAGGCAAGGTATCAGACTTTTCGATCTGGGACGTCCCTTCTGCCACCGTTGCCTCTTCTTTCGGATTGAACGGCATTACGGTTCCTGCCAATAGCAGGGGCTTGATGTAGTTGGCAGGAATCGCAAAATTTAGATTCTGCCCATTGGTCATCTGAAACGCCGTAATGCCGATCACTTGGCCTCGAGAGTTCAGCAGCGCTCCACCGCTGCTCCCAGGTGATATGGCCGCTGTCGTCTGGATTGCCTTTGACTTGCTTTCATCAAGGTTCCGGATGGCGCTAACAATACCGTTGGAAACCGTAGCCTCCAGTGCCAAAGGGCTTCCGATTGCAATAACCGCCTCTCCAACTTGCACGTTTTCCGAGTCGCCAAGCGGTAAGAACGGGAAATCCCGTCCAGAAGCTTTCAGCACTGCAATATCTCTTTTTTCGTCAACCGCGAGGACACCGTCTAGGCCATAAAACCCGCCATTCGCAAACTTAATAAGAGCGGAACTCACCCCTTCAATTACGTGATAATTTGTTACCACTTTCCCGTCGCCACTGACGACGAAGCCGCTGCCCTGTCGGATTTCTTTTCCTGATTTGTCAAACGTGACCACTAGAACCACTGACGGAAGTGCTTTGCGCGTCAATGTAGGTACGTCATCTTTAGGTTCTGACGATTGCGTCACCGGGTTGTTCTTTTTGGACGGCTGGCTCTGTGGCCGCGCGGAAACGGATGCCACCATCAGGAATACAGTAATCGCGATGAACATAGGCTCTCTTCTCATTTGACTTATTGCAGCTGATAGTCTCGCCCGAACCTTCAATGGTCAAGGAAAGACCCACGACAGCCCGCAAGAAGCCCCCATTATGTTTATTCAACGGCGTGGCATTTCAAAACCCAGAGCGGCCCTGTGCAATCGCTGAAAGCACATCCGCTTTTCTAGGTCGTTCAGGCGTTAGCAGTTGATCGCAGCGGGACGGTCGTGACTGTCGTAGAATCAAAGGGGCACGGAAGAAACTATGAAAAAGGCAAAACTTGACCGGGATATTGAACTCGCTAGCGGCTGGCCGATTCACAAGGTCGAGGAAACTCTCGCAAAGTCCGACGGCAAGTCTGATCTGGTATTGTTTTTCAGGACTCGCTACAGAGAGAGATACTTTGATCCAATCCAGGTCATAGACGGAAATGGGAAAGGGGTCGGATTTTCTATCATGACTCTTGCGTGTTTACTGGTCGAGACCTTTTACAGCTATCGCGCGGGGCTCCCCACATCGGACAGCCGAGAATACAAACGTTGGCTAGCGCAGATGAAACACAAACCGAACACTAATACTGCTTACTATGTCGCAGATTCAGAATTTCCGACTACGATTAGGGACGTTTTTATTTGCTTTTTCACAGCGAATCAAAAGTTTTTCCCCGGAGTCAGGGGAGGGGAATTCTACGACAACATCAGAAATGGTCTCTTGCATCAGTCGCAGACGAAGAGAGGCTGGAAAATAAAAACTGAAACCGGTTGTCTGTGGAACGACAAATTAAGAAGTCTCGATAGAAAACTGTTCGTTAAACAGCTACTGGCTTATTTTGACCACTATGCCAGTGAGCTTGAAGAGGATGATGAAGTCTGGAAGAATGCGCGCCGGAAGATTTGGTGGCTAGTGCAGATGAGCAAATCTAACCCTTAGGTTCTCTGGACCACATGGCGGAAGCGGGCTCATTTGCGGATCGTGTGAAGCAGCAGGCGGACATTGTCCGCGTGGTGGGGGAATATGTACGCCTGAAAAAGTCAGGATTGAATTTCACGGGGCTTTGTCCGTTTCATTCTGAAAAGACGCCGTCATTTTCCGTGAGCGCGACGAAGCAATTTTACTATTGCTTCGGATGCGGCGCGGGCGGCGACATTTTTAAATTCGTGATGGAGATGGACAAGATCACGTTTCCGGAGTCGGTGCGCGCGGTCGCGGAAAAATGCGGCATCGCCATTCCGCGCGCGAAAGAACGGACGCCCGAGGAGCGGCAGCAAAATCAGCAGCGCACTTCGCTCGTCGAATTGCACCGCGAGGCGGCGTCGTTTTTCGAGCAGCAGTTGAACGCAACGCAGGAGGGCCGAGCGGCTAAGGCGTATCTGCTCGACCGCGGGCTCGACCCCGAAGCCATGGCGCGCTTCGGCATCGGCTTCGCGCCCTCGGGCGGAGAAGCGCTCCTCCGCGCGTTCAAGCAAAAATATCCGGAGAAGTCGCTGGAAGTTTCCGGCCTGTTCAGCCGCGACCAGAATGGGCGGCTCTTCGACAGGTTTCGCCGCCGCGTGATGTTTCCCATCGCCAACGATTCGGGAAAAATCGTCGCGTTCGGCGGGCGCGCGCTGGGCGACGACTTGCCAAAATATTTGAACTCGCCCGAAACGCCCATCTACACGAAGGGCAATATTCTTTATCATCTCGACCGCGCCAAGGAAGCGCTGCGGCAGCGCGACTTCGCCGTGCTGGTCGAGGGCTACATGGACGCGATTGCCGTGGCGCGCGCGGGAATCTCAAACGTGGTCGCCAGCTGCGGCACCAGCCTCACCGAGCCGCAGGTAAAACTTCTGAGCCGGTTCACGCGCCGCATCATCGTCAATTACGATCCGGACACGGCGGGGCAGGCCGCAACCGAACGCTCGCTAACAATTCTGCTCGAGCAGGGCGCTGAAGTGCGCGTGTTGGCTCTTCCCGGCGGCAAGGATCCGGACAGTTTTATTCGATCCGAAGGCGCCACTGCCTATACGAAATTGCTCAATGAGGCCCCGCCCTATGTTGACTACCTGATTTCGCGTGCCCGCAAAATGGACATGTCCACAGCGGAGGGAAAACTTCGCGCCGTGAATTTCCTGATGCCCTATGTGCAGCGTATTCCGGACCGCATCCTGCGCTCGGAGTGGGCCACGCGCATCGCGCAGCAGCTGCGCATCGAGGAGCCGGTGCTGCGCGAATCCATGCGCAAGGCGGCCAGCGAGCGCCGCAGCGAAGTAAAGGCCCGCCCGGAACTCGTGGGCCGCATTGGAAAACCCGCCGAGCGGCGGCTCGTGCAGATGTTGATCGAAGCCGAAGAATTTCGCGCGCAGCTCGCCGAAGAAATCCGCGCCGAGGAACTGCACCGGGGCCTCGAAAGCGAACGCATCCTCGCGGCGCTCGTCGAAGTTTGTGCAACGGGCATTCGGCCCGACGCAGCCGAACTGGCGCTATCGCTCGAAGAGCGCGACCGGCGGCTGCTGTTCGAAATCGCGTTCGAATCCGCGGCTCCGCCCACCCGGGCGGAAGCCGAAAGCTGCCTGGCCGTTTTGCGCCGCCGCCGCGCCGAAGAGGAATTGTCTGTCGTCCAAAAACAAATTGAATCTTTCGCAGCAGCCGCCGGTGCAGGTGCGGGCGGGGAACTGAGGCGTCTTCTGGAGCGCAAGCAGGAGCTGCGGCGGCGTCTGGATCCTCCCGCGCATTAGTGTTTCGGCAGCACAGGTTTCAGCCTGTGGTGATTTGACATTTCGAATGAGCTGAAAACAAAAACCCGCAAGCTGAAGCATGCGCCACAAAAAATTCCTCACCCTTTGCCCAGTTTGAATTGATCAATACCCGCAAAATAAAATGGTTGACGCATTTGCCCGCCAACGGATAATTTGATCCGGTTTCCGCTCGAAGGCAGCGTAACGGTTGAATGGCCCGTTGCATCTAAGTGCGTGTGGAGTCAGCCCCGGAGAATCGGGCATTGTGCGCGAGGTCGAGGTCATCATTTACCAGGCAAGGGATTACGTTACTGGCGCGCAGGCAGAGGCAATTTATTGCACACGTGCATCGGAACCTGAGTTTGGGCGGTCGTGGATTTTGCCGATCATCGTAGATGGAAGGATTTGTTTTTTCAATTCTGCGTCGTAATTAAGGGCCGCTTCTCGCATTATTTTTGGAGGACTCCTTGGCGCTGGCTATTGAAGAAAAATACGATCAGGTACGGCAGCTCATCGCCCTGGGTAAGGAGCGCGGGTACCTGCTCTATGATGAAGTAAATGATACCCTGCCCGCCGAAGTGCATTCCTCGGAAGAGATTGACGACCTTCTCTCCACTTTTGAAAAATACGGAATAGATATTTACGAAGACCTCGCCGCGGCAAAGGCCGCTCGCGCCACCGCCGATCCCACCGTAGCCGAAGCGCCAGAAATCGAATCCAAGGATGAACTTCCCGTCGCGGAAGACTCTGGCGATCTGGACCTCACGCCGGGAACTCTCGAAAAGACCAACGACCCGGTTCGCATGTACCTGCGCGAAATGGGCACCGTGCCGCTCTTGACGCGCGAGGGCGAAGTGGCCATCGCCAAGCGCATTGAGCGCGGGCAACTGCTCGTCCTCAAAACGATTACGCGCTCTCCGATCATTCTGAAAGAACTGCTGACGATCGGGGATGATCTCCGCAAAGGCACGCGTTCGATCAAGGAAATTGTCCAGTTCGACGACGAAGAGCTGACCGAAGAGAAGATTGAAAACAAGACCAAGAAAACGCTGAAGGTTCTCGACCACATCGCCAAGCTGTACAACGAATGTTTGCGCGAGGCCGCGAAACTTGAGCGGATGACGAAGTCGAAGAAGCGGCCTTACCTGCACGCAAAGTATCACGTTTCCCGCTTACGCATCGAAATGTCGCAATTGGCGCGCTCGATCGAGTTCCACCTGTTTGAGAAGAAGCGGCTCATCGACAAAATTCGCCACACCGTCGAGCGGCTGCAATCTCTCGAGCGCGAGGCCGGCAAGCTGGAGCGGCGCGCCGACGCTTCCAAGGGCGACAACGCCGCCGAGGCGCGCAAGGAACTGCGGACGCGGCGCACCGAGCTGCGCGAAATCGAAGTGACCAGCGAGACGGGCCTCACCGATTTGAAGCGCATGCTTCAGGTGATACTTCGGGGAGAAGCCGAAGCCGAACAAGCCAAAAAAGAATTGATCGAGGCCAACCTTCGCCTCGTCGTTTCCATCGCAAAAAAATATACCAATCGCGGATTGCAGTTTTTGGATTTGATTCAGGAGGGCAACATCGGC
>PMOP01000506.1 GCA_003161495.1 Acidobacteriota bacterium
CTCGTCTATGTACTCGTCGAAGTGCTTCTGCTCTCCCAGTTTATTCCTGATTTTTTGCTGGCGCGCACAAAAGGGCGCTGGCTCGTGCGCCTGGCTCTCGTCATTCGCGCGTTCCTGTGGATCGTTTGGCCGTTCCGCGTGCTTCTCGAACTTGCGGGTTCCTTGGCGCGCATTTCCGACGATCAACCCGCCGACAGCCCCGTCGCGCAAGAAGAACGAATCGGAGCGATCGTGGATGCCGCCGAGCAAGAGGGAATCCTCGATCCGGGTGAAGCGCAAATGATCGAGCAGGTCGTCGAATTCAGCGACAAGCGCGTACTGGAATTCATGACGCCGCGCCCGGAAGTGATCGCGATCCCCGCCAACGCCACGGTTGCCGACCTTCGCAACGTCATGATCAACACCAAGTTTTCGCGCATTCCCGTTTACGAAGATTCTCTGGACGACATCACCGGAATCGCATTTGCGCGCGACTTGCTGGAAATTCCCGAGAGCGAAGCCGCGACGCGAAAAGTGCGGGAACTCGCGCGCCCGGCTTTTTTCGTTCCAGAAACCAAGCACGGCTCCGATTTGCTGAAGGAAATGCAAAGGCGCAACCAGCAAATGGCCATCGTCGTTGACGAGCACGGCTCCGTCGCCGGCATCGTTACCGTTGAGGATCTGGTGGAAGAAATCATCGGTGAAATTGGCGAGGACGATCGCGTTCCTTCACCCGATGCGGTCCGGGAAGCGGACGGAAGCCTGATCCTGCGCGGCAGCGTCTCGGTGGAAAAAGTGCAGGAGCTATTCGCGGTGGAATGGGATATCAGCCGGGAAGAATCCGCCACGACCATCGGCGGATTGCTGAATCACATCGCGGGCCACGTACCGGTCGCAGGAGAACATCTGGATTACGGCGGCCTGCGCTTCGAAGTCCTGGAAGCCAATCAGCGCAAGGTCCTGCGGCTGAGGGCGCGCCGCCTTCCCGCCGCAGTCACTGCGAATTGAAGTAGCGCGGGCTTCAGCCTGCGGGGGTTAGACCTTGCAAGGCCTAAAATCCGCAGGCTGAAGCCCGCGCTACGTAACCCTACCGGCTAATCAGCTTCGCTATGAGAAACGCGGCGCCGGCCGCTAGGCCTCCCGTAACAACGGTTTGCATTCCACCTTTGAACGGGCTGATTCCGGTAAAAGTCCCTTTCACCCAGCCGAACACTGCCAAAGCCAGCAGCGTCACTCCCACCGAATAGTACAGCCCCGTTTGCACATCCGAGAGCAAGATGTACGGCGCGAGCGGAATCAGCCCCCCGACAATGTAAGACACGGCGATGGTCACCGCGCTGACGCGCGCGCGTTTCGGCTGCGGTTCTTCGAGCCCCAGCTCGAAGCGCATCATGAAATCCACCCAGGCCTTTTCATTTCCGGTGATCGCTTTCACGACGGGAGCCATTTCGGTTTCCGTCAGCCCATAATCGCGAAAAACTTTGGCGACCTCTTCGACTTCCACGTCGCGCAACTCCACTATCTCGCGAACTTCCCGCTCGCGCTCCGAAGCGTAATGCTCGATGTCAGTCCTCGCCGCAAGATATCCACCGAGCCCCATGGCAATCGAGCCGGCCGCGATTTCAGCGAGTCCTGCCGTAACCACAAGAGTAGAAGCGTGCGGGTTCGAGGCAATGGCCCCGGAAATTCCCGCCGCGAGCGCAAACGGAACCGTCAGTCCGTCGGACATTCCAATGACAACGTCGCGAACCGATTCCGGCGCGGTGAAATGATGTTCCGTGTGAGGTGTCGCAGGCATCCGAGTCTCTCCGGGAATTAAAACTTTATTGAGCGACGAATCTTTTCGCAAAAGGCGCCAAGCCGGAAAAGTGTAACACGCCCGAGCGCAGCGCCGGACAGGCGTTCACGATTCGGACGATGTCATTCCTCGTGCCGCAGGGTATCATGCGAGCATGGCTCAGGAATTCAAATCAGGATTTGTAGCAATCGTAGGCCGTCCCAACGCTGGGAAATCGACGCTCGTGAATCGCCTGGTCGGAGAAAAAGTGGCGATCGTTACGCCGCGCCCGCAGACCACTCGCAACCGAATTCAGGGCATCGTCAACCGCCCGCACGCGCAGGTTGTTTTGATCGATACGCCGGGCCTGCACCGGCCGGAGTCCGCACTCGGCCGGCAAATGATGGGCGAAGTGGANNTTCGGCCAGGGAGACCGCCGCGCCGTCGATCGCGTGCAGCGCTTTGACGGCCCGCGTTTCCTGCTGCTCAATAAAATCGACCGCGTTCCCAAAACAGAGTTGCTCCCGCTCATCGAGACGCTGGCGAAAACGGGAAAATTCAAGGAGATCATTCCAATTTCCGCGCTGAAAGGAGACAACGTCGACCGCCTTCTGGAAAAATTCATTGAATATATTCCCGAAGGCGCGCCGCAGTTTCCCGTCGACCAGTATACCGACCAGCCGGAACGTTTCCTGGCGGCGGAAATTGTGCGCGAAAAGGCCATGGAGGCGACCAAGCAGGAAGTCCCTCACGCCATCGCCGTCATTTGCGATGCGTTTGAGGAAACAGAAAAACTGATCCGCATTCGCGCGACAATCTACGTCGACCGCGAAGGGCAAAAGGGAATTCTCATCGGCAGCGGCGGAGGCACCCTGAAAAAAATCGGCACGTCCGCGCGCAAGGAACTGGAAACCATCCTGGGCACAAAAATTTTCCTGGAACTCTACGTGAAGGTTCTAAAAGACTGGCGCGAGAATCCGCAAATCGTGCGCCAGCTCGACTGGCACTGGCAATTGGAACGAATGGCGGGAGAGTAGAGGGTCTACGCGCTACCTAGGCAGGCTCTCGATTTACTTCGGCTTGAACTGAAGGTAACATCGGGCTCCCGTCGATCCTCGTGCCCGGCTCGGAGGTGCATATGTACGCGAGAGTCTGGAAGGCGAATATCCTCCCAGGAAAAGTCGAAGAATTTGCGGCCTCCATCAATTTCGTAAGGCCGCTTCTGCGAAAACAGGCTGGATTTCGCGGTTTGCTTGTTTTGCATACCGGCCCCGGAGAGGCGTTGGAAGCAACCGTGCTCTCCGTCTGGTCTTCGATCGATGATCTTCGTAACAGCGAAACCCCCGCTTTTCAGGAAGCGGTGCTCAGCATGCTCACGTTCTGTGAACGTCGCCCCGTCATGCGCGAAGAGGTAGTAGTGCTGTGCGAGTTTTCCTCTGACGATCCGGACTCTACGATCACAAACTTTTAGTCGCGCTCCGCAAAACCTGGCGTTGGCGCATTTAAAACTTCGCGGGGAAAGATTCGGGCAGAGTTTACGTTCAGCTATTTCTGGCGAAGAATTTTTTTCCGGATATCAGGCCAGAATTCCTGGAAGACGTGATTCAGGACCGCCGATTCCATCTGCGTCCCCCAGTTCAGCGCCGTTTGACTCAGGCCGCGCTCCTGAGGCGGATAGTAGAGGTTGGACAAACCGGCTTCCAATCCATTTCCAGCCACCTCGGACCAGTTGAAGGCCGATCCTCCGGAATCTGTCTTGGTGACAAAGGTTCGAGATATCGCGTAGTTCATGCGGCGAAAAAATCCGCCTTCTCCCAGAGTGTAATACCGCGGGTCCTCGTGTGTAATCGCGGGAACAATGGCTTCGGTAAAAAAAGTCCCCGACACACCGTCCACGAAGGTGCGCCAGTAATAGCGTCCATACCCCTTGATTCCGCGGCCCAGCTCCGGATCGGAATTTAATAGCATCGCTTGACCCGCCAGGATTCCGGCCCAGGTGTAGGAGGAATAATCGATAACACTGTCCTGGGAGGCGAGGACGAATTTCTCACGCGTGGACAGCGGCGGGAGCTGCGTATTGGAGTTCACGGCTCCAAAATTGGGAATGACCCAAAGCATCCGCTTGGTTTGCTCAGCTTGCGAATCGTCCTT
>PMOP01000276.1 GCA_003161495.1 Acidobacteriota bacterium
CAACCGCGAATAGTGCGCCGAAGGTCGTTGCGTTTCTTGTCAGCCACGAACGCGTGTGTTAGCTTCACTTGTTTCAAATCCATCGAGGTGGGCGCATGATTCGCAGCCATCACGGGCGGACGCCGCAAATAGCGGCGTCGGCTTACATCGATCCGCAAGCGGTCGTCATTGGCGACGTTTCCATCGGCGAGCTTTCCAGTGTGTGGCCCTGCACCGTGATTCGCGGCGACGTGAACTGGATCCGCATCGGCTCGGGCACGAATATTCAGGACGGCTCGATCCTGCACGTGTACAAAGACACGCATCCCCTGGTTTTGGCCGACATGGTGACGGTAGGCCACGGCGCCATCCTGCACGGCTGCACCATCGAATCGCGCGTCCTCATTGGCATGGGCGCGATTTTGCTGAACGGCGCGCGCATCGGCGAAGGCTCCATTGTGGCCGCGGGCACCCTGGTGCCGGAGGGCACGGTGGTCCCGCCTGGCAGCCTGTTCATGGGCCATCCCGGAAAATTCCGCCGCGCGTTAACGCCGGAAGATCAGGCCAGCATCGAAGCGTACGCCACGCGCTACGTAGAGTATTCGGAAACGTACAAGGCGGAAAAACAATAGCGCCACACGGAACTTCAGGGGCTAAAGCCCCTTCTCTTGCACCTGTTTTACGGCGGCCCTGAAGCGCCGCCCCACAATGCACTGCGAATCCGCAACGGTTGTTGTAGCCCGCCTCTTCAGAGGCGGGGATGTTGCGGGTTGTGGGTCACGGCTTCAGCCGTGACATTCAGAAAGGCACCCAACGGGGCTTTAGCCTCTGACTCTAGATGAAATTCCAGGCCATCAAAGGTGTGCGCGACATTCTTCCGCCGGAGTCGGCGCTGTGGAACCGCGTCGAGCAGACCGCGCGCGAAGTTTTCGGCACGTTCGGCTTCGCTGAAATTCGATTACCTATTTTTGAACAAACCGATCTGTTTGCGAGATCTGTCGGGCAGGAAACCGACATCGTTTCCAAGGAAATGTATTCGTTCGAAGACCGAGATGAAACTTCCATTTCGCTTCGTCCCGAAGCCACGGCATCCGTTGTGCGCGCCTATATCCAACATGGGATGCAGACGCTTCCCGGCAACGTGAAGCTGCATTACATGGGGCCGATGTTCAGGCGGGAGCGGCCGCAGAAGGGGCGCTACCGCCAGTTTTACCAGATTGGCGCGGAAGTGCTAGGTGCTTCGGATGCGCCGGGGATTGACGCGGAAGTGATTGAAATGTTGATGACGCTTTTCGAGCGGCTCAAGCTCAAGGGAGCGGTCCTGAACATCAATTCCATCGGAGACAAGAATTGCCGCCCCGCTTACGTTGAAAAATTACGCGCTGAGTTGGTAAAAGTGCGCGAGCAACTGGGCGAGGATAGCAAACGGCGCATCGAAACGAATCCGCTGCGCGTGCTCGACTCGAAGCTGGAACAAGAGCAGGGAATTATCGAGAAGCTGCCGCGCATTGCCGAACATTTATGTGAAAACTGCCGCGAACATTACGCCGAAGTGAAACGCCAGCTTGGTCTTCGCGGGATCGTGTACCAGGAAAACTGGCGGCTTGTCCGCGGCCTCGATTACTACATGCGCACGACATTTGAAATCACGGCGCCGGGCCTCGGTTCGCAGAATGCGGTTTGCGGCGGCGGGCGCTATGATGGTCTCGTGGAATTGCTCGGCGGCCCGGCCACTACCAAAGGGATTGGATTCGCCATCGGCACCGACCGGCTGGTGCTTTCGCTGCAGGAAGCGGGCGAGGACGCCGCGCAGGACGGCCCTGCCGGCAAGGCAGCCGGACCTGACGTGTATCTCGCATGGTTTGGCGCGGCGGCGCAGTCCGCGGCGATTGGACTTGCGAAGCGCCTGCGCGATGCGGGTTTCGTTGTGGAGCTGCCCGCGGTTGAGATGAAATTCGGGAAATCGCTGGGGCTAGCGGATCGATTGGGATCGCGCCACGCCGTCATTGTCGGAGACGATGAACTGGCGGCGGGAATTGTCACGGTCAAGCGCCTCTCGGACGGCGCGCAACAAAAAGTTGGCGAGCAAGAATTATTTTCGTATTTACGTACGGCGCAAAATCCGGGAATTTGAAATATTGCTGTAGCCCGCCTCTTCAGAGGCGGGGTCTTCCTCCCAATATCGCAGAACCCGTCGCCTCTGAAGAAGCGAGACGCAGAGTTATTCCGCGCGCTATTTCGATTCGGGTGCGGCGCCAGACTCAAGAAGGCGCACAAATTCCGCGAGGTCCGGCGCGCTTACATCCGACACGGCCCAAAACTGGAATCCGCCGCGCGACCAGCGCGTCATGTTGTAACCCTGCTGCGGCGTGAGGACTTGAGTGGAGATCGCTGCGGCCGCATCAGGCCACACGAACACGTTGATGAAATGTTTTCGCCGCTGGTAGATCAGCGCGGCGACCTGGCGCCCTTGCAGATAATCGAGACGCCCGCCAACCAAAGGAAAACCGTCGCTGGCCAGGTCCTCCACGGGAGGCGAAAAATCCAGCTTGCCGTCGAACCAGGGTTTTACCGTGTGTTGGTCCGTGGAGACCACATCCATCAGGTGGTTCGCTTCGAGTGAACGCACGTGGCTGGTAAGAACTTCCGCTGCCAGCCGCTGCTCACTCGTGGGTCCATGCAGGCCGGGCAGTAATTGCCAGGCAAGCACGGCGCATAGCACAAGCACGGCAAACGCGCCGGCCAATCGCAAAAATGCAAACGCATTCCAGCCGCTCACACGTTGCGCAGCTTCTGCCGGCGCTGCAGCTGCGGACGCAGCGGAAACACGCAGCGAGGCTTGAATGCGTTCGCGCAACTCTTGCGGCGCGGCGTAGGCCAGCGACCCACGCTGCAGAGCGGCTCGCAATGCCTGCTGCATCTTGAGTTCCCCTGCGCACTCCGCGCAAACCTGCAGGTGCGTTTCCATCTCGATGCTGCGCGAGAGGTCGAGCTCGCCATCCAAGTAGCCGGGAACAAAGCGCTTTGTCAGCTTGCAACTCAATTCACAACTCCTTTCCGGGTGCGGCCAGCAACGCCTCCCGCAACCTGGTCCTCGCCCGCGCCAGTCGAGACATCACCGTGCCAATGGAAACGGACGCGACATCGGCTATCTCCTTGTAAGACATTCCCTCGATCTCGCGCAGCACCAGAACTTCGCGAAACATTTCCGGCAGCTCCTCCAGTGCGCGCTGCAAGGTGGCCTTGTCGGCGTTCGCCAGGACTTGCAGTTCAGGGTCAGCGCTTCCTGAAAATTCTTCGCTGTGAATTTCCTCGTCAAATTCCACAGCCGATTCCGGCGGCCGGTTCTGGTGCAGCCAGGTGTAGCAGGTATTGCGCACGATGGTCAGCAGCCACGCGCGCATATTTCCGCCCTGGTAGCCGTCAAAAAAACGGAAGGCGCGCAAAAAAGATTCCTGCGTCACGTCCTGTGCATCCTGATCGTTCCGTGTCAGCCAGCGCGCGAGGCTGTACGCCGCGTCCAGATGAGGCAGGACGGCTTGCTCGAATCGTTCGCGCGTTGCTGTGCCTTGCACTCCTGTGTGTCTCGCGTTTTCTAATCGGCTTTCTAATCACCCACTAGTAAGACTACCGCCGGCACTATTTTATTCCCGGCCATGAAATCGGCCATTTTCGGGGAATAAGCGCAGCCTGCACCAGTCTTACATCCCGAAGGCCGCGTGCGGCA
>PMOP01000169.1 GCA_003161495.1 Acidobacteriota bacterium
TTCAGGACCGGCAGGTTGTAGCACAGCGTTTTTCCGGACGCCGTGGGCGTAACCACAACGACGTTGCGCCCATCCCTGACGGCCAAAGCAGCCAAAGCCTGGTGGCTGTACAACTGCGTAACGCCTTTTTCCGCATACGTTTGCGCAAGCTCGGCGCGCACCCATTGCGGCATGGGCGAAAATTTGGCATCGCGGGCGGGGATATGGTGCACCGCGGTAATGATTTCGCCGTGGCGGTCGCGCTCGGCGAATTGCTCCACGATTTCGCGGACCTGCGCGAGCGTGACCGAGTCTTTTGTGGGCCGCACCGCCAGAGATTGAGCCACTCCGAGTCTCCTTTTTACTTCGCCTTTTATTCGCTACGCTAACATGCCATCGCGTGCGGCGCAACGGTCTTTTATTTTGGCGCAATTGTCGCCAACCATTTCGCATGCCTACAAAAATCCTCTGAGTGGGTGACTGTCCTACTCGACTTAGTCGGCGCGCACGTCGGCCAGTTGTCTACTGCCCCTTTGGGCATGCGCGCGTGTCACGACAATCGCCAATTGACTGTCCTCGTTCCGTCCTCATGACCAGTCGAATCAAGGTCTAGCCGTGAACTAATCTGCGCCTGTTCAGGGGACCTAAAATGAAAAAAATCAGCATTGACAGAAAAATCAAATATAAAATTCAGGCTTTTGCTGCAGTTATGACGATCCTGTTCGCTTTTGGAACAGTGACGCACGCATCTACCTGTGCGACATCGTCAGGTTCATGGGTAAACTCTCCTCTTTCTCAGACGGCCACAGGAAGCTTTCGCGTTGCGTTTGATGCCACTCCGTCGGCTGGGCTTATCAATGGCACCATGGGGCTCTCTTATGGCCCAGCCAGTGGCTACACGAGCCTTGCAGCGATCGTTCGTTTCAATGGAACGGGAACTATCGACGCGAGGAATGGCGGCGTCTTTGCGGCAGTTGCAAATATTCCCTATTTGGCCGGCACTTCATACCATTTCATTTTGGACGTGAATGCGGTGGCGCATACTTATAACGCCTACGTCATGATCGGATCGGTACAGACAACGATCGGATCCAATTTTGCATTTCGTACTGAGCAGGCAACGACTTCGTCGCTGAATAATCTTGGGGCGGTGGACACGGTTGGCAACATCAGTGTGTGCAACGCTGCGCTGTCAGTTCCACCATCGATTACGTCACAGCCGGTCAGCAAGGCGGTGATTGCCGGGAATACCGCGTCGTTCACAGTCGTGGCAGCCGGTACGGCGCCGCTGACGTTTCAGTGGAAGAGGAACGGCGTGGCGATCAGCGGAGCGACATCGTCCGCTTACACGACGCCGGCGGAAACGACCGCGGACAACAACGCGCAATTCACCGCTACGGTGAGCAACACTGCGGGCAGCGCGACCAGTGCCAGCGCATCGTTGACAGTCAATGCAGCTTCGCAAGCATGTGTCACGTCGTCCGGCGCATGGGCAAACTTTCCCCTTTCTCAGACGGCAACAGGAAGCTTTCGCGTTGCGTTCGATGCCACTGCGTCGGCTGCGCTCATCAATGGCACCATGGGGCTGTCTTTTGGACCAGCCAGCGGCTACACCAGCCTTGCTGCGATCGTTCGTTTCAATGAAACGGGAACTATCGACGCCAGGAATGGCAGCGTCTTTGCTGCAATTGCAAACATTCCTTATTTGGCCGGCACTTCATACCATTTCATTTTGGATGTGAACGCGGTGGCGCATACCTATAACGCCTACGTCATGATAGGATCGGTGCAGACAACGATCGGCTCCAATTTTGCATTTCGTACTGAGCAAGCAACGACTTCGTCGCTGAATAATCTCGGGGCGGTGGACACGGTTGGCAACATCAGTGTGTGCAACGCTGCTCTTACGCTTACAACCGCAGCTCCTTCGATCACGTCGCAGCCGGTCAGCAGGACGGTGATTGCCGGGAATACGGTGTCATTCACAGCCGCGGCAAGCGGTACGGCGCCGCTGGCGTTTCAGTGGAAGAAGAACGGCGTGGCGATCAGCGGAGCGACATCGTCCGCTTACACGACGCCGGCGGAAACGACCGCGGACAACAACGCGCAATTCACTGTCGCAGTGAGTAACACGGCCGGCAGTGCGACGAGCAATGCTGCGACGCTCACCGTGAGCGCCGCGACGCTTCTTCTCAACTCAAGTTCATCCGCACTAAGTTTCGGCAGTGTGAATGTGTCTGGCAGCAGCACTCAGACCGTCACGCTCACGAACGCGGGAAATACCACAGTCACGGTTTCAAATGTCACGATTTCCGGCGCGGGCTTCAACGCGGCAGGCGTTCCCTCCGGGCTGATCATGGCTCCGGGACAGACAGCGGCCTTGACGGCAACGTTCGCTCCATCCGGGTCGGGCAGCGTGACGGGCCGTGTCTCTGTCGCCAGCAACGCGACAAACTCACCGGATTCGATCTCGCTTTCGGGCACAGGAGTTGCGGTCGTGAATCACTCGGTGGGACTATCCTGGTTGCCAAGCACGTCTGCGGTGATGGGCTACAACACCTACTCCTCCGCGCAATCCGGCGGGCCGTATACAAAACTGACAAGCACGCCGGTCGCGTCTACGTCGTATAGCGATTCCACGGTCCAGGCGGGAAAGACCTACTACTTCGTGGTCACTTCGGTCGATTCCAGCAATATGGAGAGCGCTTACTCCAGCGAGGTCAGTGCGCTGGTTCCATAATCTCAGAGCAGACAAGGAGAGGAGCCGCGATTCCCGTCGCGGCTCCTTTTCCTTTTGGGGAGAACCACAGATGAACACAGATAAACACGGATAAGAAAAAAGAGGGTTGAACTCATCTCATATAGGGGCAGCCTTCAAAACTTGCTAGGGCTTCAGGGGCTAAAGCCCTTGATTTTCAGGCCCCAAACGTCGCGGCTAAAGCCGCGACCCACAATGAGCATTTATGAAATAGGATCGTGACAGATTGAATTTGGATTTTTTCTTTTCTTTCTACTTTTGCCGGCTTCCGCTTATTTTTTCTGCGATTTCATCTGTGTTTATCTGTGTTCATCTGTGGATTGAATCGGTGTTAATGCGTGGCGCATGGCGTCGGCAACCTCGTCCGGCTTCCATTCGTTGCCGGGCCACATATTCGCGATGGTGCCGTCCGGGGCCAGCAGGATCGTATTCATGCTGTGCGAAATCTGGCTGTTCTCCTCGGAATATTCGAGGCCAAAACTGCCGACCAGCTTTTGCAGATCATCCGGAGTTGTGGAAACGAAATCCCAGTGCTGAAATCCTTTGGGATCATTTTCCATGTATGGAAGTCCATACGCGCGCAGGATGGGCGGCTTGTCGTAGTTCGGGTCCAGGCTGATGCTGAGCAGGTGCGTTTTCTTGTACTCCTCGGGATTTTTTGCAAGGTCTTTTTGAATGGCGGCGAATTGCCTGCTCAGCAACGGGCAATAGTCGGGAAAAGGGCAGCGCGTGTAAATAAATGTGAGGAGGACAGGCTTTCCCTTGAACTGGCTGAAGCGCACGGTTTTGCCGTCTTGATTTACAAGCGGGACGTCGGGAGCCTTTTCGCCAATCATGAGGACGTGCCGGGCGGGGCCTGCCGGCGAGGATCCGGCGCCGCTTCTTCCAGTCACCATCAAATGTTCCAGGTAGAATTGATTTGGTTTCTCCACCACTACCTCGGCGCGAATCACGTCCTCGGGTTGGACTTGCGCGAATCCATCGGGATCTTTTACCTCATAGGGCATCGTCATGGCCGGCATGAATCCCGGAATGTCGTCATTGTTGACGATAAGCAATTGCTTGGAAGACAGCTTGCTGATGATGCGCCCGGTCAGGACGTAGGTTTTCCGTGAATTCCCGCAACTGACGAGGAGTAGAAAAGCGGACACTAAGAGGCCGAAGCGAACCAAATTGAACTTTGCCGATTTCTCCATAAGAATTCCCCTCACTCTACTTTGAGGCTTCCGCGGCAGCTTTTCCGTAAAGGAGCGCGCCTCGGAAGTTCACGCCGTTCGCACCATGATAGTCAATCCACGCTCAATAATGAAACCGGTAGCGCAGCTCCACGAAAATTTCGCGCGGGTTGTTGAAATGGAATCCGCCGAAGGTCAAGCTATCATCGAGCATCACGCGCCTGTTTCCCACGTTCAACACGCTCGCGGAAATCGTGAAGTTCTCGCCGAAATCCTTGCCAACGGATAGATCGACCGTGGTATGCGCGGGCAAATAATCCAGAGCCGAGCAACAGGGAGCAATTCCAGTCACGGCAGGGCCATTGCCGTTGCTGAAGCCTGAGCCGTAGTACACGTTTCCGGAAATAAACGTTTGCCACGGAAGCGTGCTTTGGACTCCCACATTGAGCGTATTTCGCTGGTCATGATCCAATTGGCCGTAATTCAGCGTAGGCGTGTTATCCGTGGGGATAAGGCCGCCAGTGATGTTTCCCCTGGATTCGCCAATCTGATTGGAATAGGCCAGATGGAGTTGAGCTCTTTTCCAAAGCCGGGGAGATTTCAGCGTCAATTCCCAGCCGCGGATCAGCGCTTCTGTCAGGGTAACTGGAATGAAGACGTTGGATTCGCCGAGATTATTGTGATCGAAAAAATTGTTGGCGCGAGTGCGGAATGTATCGGCGTCCAGGCTCCAGCTTTTGTACGGTATGGTCACGCCAAATTGATATTCTTCGTCGCGTTCGCCGTGCAGCGATCCAAAGCTGTAGCCTTCCCCGCTCGCCGCATTTACCAGCGCGGGGCCGGAGAAGGTGAGTAAAGGCGGGGCCTGATAAAAAGTTCCGTAGAAACCGTGGAAAACCCATTCGATTTTCGGAATGCGGATTGAAATCCCAGCTCGTGGGCTGGTCGCATTTTCAGCGATGCCTCCCGAGAAGAACGACTCCCTCACGCCTCCGCTGAGCGCCAGCCACGACACAGCCTTAAATTTATCTTCCACCCAAAATTCCTGCAAATTTCCACCGATAATTTCCCGGTCCGGAGAAAGATTCGGGGCGCTGCCATCGGTATAGGTGATGGCAAAGAGTTGATTGTCATGCTGGTAGAAGCCGTAGTATCCGGCGCTGATGGTGTTTCGCGCCACCGTGGCGCTGAACGTGACTTGAGCCCCGGCATAAATGGAAGTCCTGTTGTCGGTCGTGTCCGTGGGAAAGTCGTTGGGGTTGCCGGAGTAGTCCGCGCTATTGAAATGAAAGAAGGGAGAAACGGTCAGCAGGGCATCGGGGCTGATGGTCCGCACCCAGGAGAAGTTTAAAAACGTGTCCGCTTCATGCTGGCCATCATTTTGGTAAATTCCGCCCTGGGGATTTCCACTACTATCGACGCAGGCGGCTGCCGGAGAACAAGGAGTGATGGAAATCGCGCCTGGCACGCCGGGAATTTCGGTGATCAGACCGGGTGAAACGGGAATTTGATAATAATCTCTGCGGGAAGAGATGACGAGTCGCAATTGGTCTTTCGGATCCACATTGAAAATCAGCGAACCAAATGCGCCGAGGCCGTTTTCCGCGTCATGAAGAACGGCGGGAGTCGGCGGCTGAAGTCCAAGATTGCTTCGATTTCCACTCAGGCTGGCGTAATAGGCAAATCGTTCGGTGTGTCCGCCGCAGCTGATCTGGTCGTTCGTCTGGTAGAAATTTCCGAAGCTCGCCACCAGATCGCATTCTTTATCGCGCTCAAAACCGGTTCGCGGCACCACGTTGAAAACTCCGTACGTGCGATCTCCGTAGTCCGCGTCATAACTGCCCCGCTGCACTTCCATATAATCGATATCTTTGGGATCGAATTGCGGCCCCACATTGCTGGCGATATTTGTGTTTGGAACCGGCACGCCGTCGATCAGCCAGCTCACCTGATGTCCGCCGCGAATATGTAATTGATCGTGGGTAACGTACGAGCCAGGGACATACTCCGTAATGATAGCCAGGCTGTTGGTGCGGTCGGCCCCGGGAGTATCTTGAATGGTCTGGCGGCTCAGAAGAGTTGTGGGCGTGACGGATTCGACGGAAGCGCTGACAGGTTCCCCGGTAACCACCGTTTTTTCGGAGACGCTGGCCAGCTCCAATTGAAAGTGCAAGACGGGGCTAGATCCCGAGGCCACGACGATGTTTTGCGAGGCCGCCTGAAAATTCACAACGGTTACGGTAACAGTGTATTCGCCGAGCGGCACGGCGCTGAAATCGAATTCGCCGTTGTCATTGGTTTTCTGGTGCTGCACCAGATCCGAGTGCTGCGCTTTCAAGTCCACCGCCGCATCCTGAATGGGACGGTGCTGAGGGTCGTGCACGATGCCGTGCACGTTGCCGAAAATTTCCGCGAGGGCGGCCTTGGGAAAAAATGTCCCAGCGCACACGACGAAAGCAAAAATTATTCCCAGGCAGGCAACAGAATTCCTAATATTCATATTCATCCTCGCTCAAGTAGATAGCTGCATAATCCCGCCGCGAACCGGCGCACAAACCGCCAGAACTCACTTTTCAAATGTGGTTTGTTCGGTCAGCTTGGGAAGAGGCGAGGAGGGGGAGTTAAAGGGATCGTGGCGACGAAAGGGAAAAACTGAGACGCCAGGGTAATCGAAGCCTCCGCCACAGCAGGACGGCGAAGGGCGACAGGGATTACTAGAACAAACGGTGCGGTCCCAACAATCGGATTTGGCGCGGCATCACAGGCTCGCATCGAACAACCGCTTTGTCCGCGTGTTCCCATAGAATCGCAATTGTTCTTGTCCTTCTGGAGATCGCTCATTTGGCGATGATGAAGCGGGCAATAGATCGTATTGCAGCAGGCGGGCAATTCTGCTGCCGAAAGCGATTCCGCCAGTGTGGAGATACCCGGCAGAAGCAGGGCCAGAAGCGCAGCGATAGCCGCGATTCTTTCTATGGCTTCACGCAATTTGGGACGGCCTCTTCGCTCCAGCATACTCGCGAAGCATAACTTATTATATCCGGCGCTGACAAGCGGTGACGGGTAGGCTGTCTTCCATCACCTTCCGGTCTTGACACATTGCGCGTGGCCCGCCAATATGCAGGGCATGGCACATTCCTTTTTAATTTTTGATTTTGGCAATGACGAGGAGACCGCGCAAGAGGCGCGGCATCGCATCGAGGGTTGGAAGCAGGGATTCCGGCTCGATAAAAAGCTTCAGGTCAAATTTGAACGCAAGGAGCCGGAGGCAAAATCGGAAGCCACTCCTGCCGCACCGCCAAAGGCTGCTACAAAACCCGGCGCAAAAGGGAAAGCCAAGCCGGGCGCAAAATCAAAATCCATAAAGGATGCGGACGCGGATGACACGCAGGGCGATGCCGCGCAAATTCGGTTGATCGTTCGCCTTGATTTTTCCGACCACGAAAAATTATCTCACCAGCGCTGGATCGAGCGCATTCCGACCGAAGAACCGTTTAAAAGCGCGCATCCGCGAATTTTCCGCGGCGGTGAACCGGAATTCAGAGCCACATCGGATTTGTTCGATTCGCTCGATTGAGAATTCTTGCGGTGCGGACCGGCGGGATTCTTAACTGCGGGAAGTTTGCAGGGCCTCAATGGATCCAAACACATACGTGAGGAATGCTTCCGTGCGAACACGCTCGGCCCTGCGGATGATGGCGCCCAAAACCAAGCCTGCCGCCACGCCGATCAGCCACCACGTCACCAGGATCTTCAGGAATAGAATGCCCATCTTCGCTTCCCCCAGGCAGATCGAATTCAAGCAATGGGTGCGGAAAAACAAAAGCCAGACAGATGGTGCTACAGCATTACGCTAAGCCCTGGAAGTCACTCTAAAATAGCGGCTGCCCGAAATCTACTCCCCATCGAAGGTGCTCATCTCGGGGTGTGGAATATACCTCTCAGCATGGCCTGAAAGCAATATCTTCCGTCAAAATTCTTCCGCTCATACGATTGAGTTCACAGGCGCGCCTATTTTCATCCTGTTCGTCCGGACAGTTTAAACACCCCGTCCCAATCCTGTCCTCTTGGCCAGCGTCTTATTTCCCTTCCTGCCGTTAGGCTCTTAGATAGGACCGTGAGCCGTTTTGTGCTTCGTTGGCGCTGGCCGCTTTACAGGTTCGATTGGCTGGTGGTATCGCCCAGTAGCGATTCCGCTGCGGATTTATTGAGATTGCGGGCGCACCTTCGCTGCCGCGATGTTGTGCGCTAGCAATATGTCGGCGCTCATCCCCCCGGTTGCGCCGTCATGCAAAGCGGCCGAGCGTATCCGTCCCAGCACCACACCCTGGGACGGAACGCTCTCCGCGATTTTTTTAGTCCAGATTTGGAACCACGGATTCACACGGATGAACACGGATTAAAAAAGAGAAAAGAAAAGAGCGAATCCCTTCGAAAATCCGGCATTGATTCTTTCCTTTGTATAAGTTTGGATTTTTCCTTCATTTTTTATCCGTGTTCATCCGTGTGAATCCGTGGTTCCAATTCGGGTTCGCTCTGCGCCCGGGTTTGGATATAATGGGGTGTACTTCCGAAACTAGCTGGCCTAGCTCAGCTCAAGGTGATTCGGATGCCGGTACAGGCGCGTTCCAAGACGGCGAAAATTGATTCGAGCAAGTATCACGGCCTGTCCCGGGGGGATCTTCTTCGTATTTACCGCACGATGTATCTTTCGCGGCGCATCGATGACCGCGAAATCCAACTGAAACGCCAGAACAAAACCTATTTTCAGATCAGCGGCGCGGGGCATGAAGGCGTTTTGGCCGCCGCGGGGCTTGTCCTCCGGCCCGGCCACGATTGGGTCTATCCCTACTATCGCGATCGCGCGCTTTGCCTGGCGCTGGGCGTTACGTCGCTGGAAATGTTTCTTCAGGCAGTGGGCGCCAAGGACGATCCGAATTCCGGCGGGCGGCAGATGCCTTCGCACTGGGGCATCCCACGGCTGAATATTCTTCCGCGGTCCTCCTCAACGGGCATGCAGTACACGCAAGCGGTTGGCATGGCGGAAGCCACGCAATATTTTGAGAAGTTTCCGCGCGCGCTGGAGCAGGCGCAGCGGGCGCCGCTCGGTGAACATGTGCGCCACCAGGCGGATGAAATTGTGTATGTCTCGGGTGGCGATGGCTCCACGAGCGAAGGCGAATTCTTTGAAGGTTTAAATTCCGCGTGCCTGCGCAAGCTTCCCATTCTCTTTTTGATCGAAGATAACGGCTGGGCCATTTCCGTTCCAGTACAATTCCAGACGCCGGGCGGCAACATTTCGAAATTGGTGGCCAATTATCCCGGGCTTTTTCTGGAGGAATGCGACGGCAGCGATCCTCTTGCAAGCTTCGCGGCCCTTTGGCGCGCCGCGGAATATTGCCGTGCGCGAAAAGGGCCCGCGCTGGTGCATGCGCAGGTCACGCGTCCCTACTCTCATTCGCTCTCCGACGATGAAAAACTTTATAAAACCGATTCTTTGCGGGAGGAAGAGGCGCATCGCGATCCGATTCCCAAGTTCGGGCTGTTCCTGGTGCGCGAGGGGATCGTCGATGAAAAAGAATTGGAGTCCATCGAAGCGGAAGTGGATCGGGAGGTCCGCGAATCGTCCGATCGGGCTCTTGCGGCCGAGCCGCCCGCCAAGGAATCCATTCTTGTAAATCAATATTCTCCCGATGTCGATCCGAGTTCTTCCCGCTTTGAATCCGCTCCCCAGTTTTCCGGTGAACCGCGCACCATGGTGGAAATGATTTCCGCGACGCTGGCCGACGAAATGGCGCGCGACGAACGAATCGTCGTGCTGGGCGAGGACGTGGCCGATTGCTGCAACGAAGACCACTTGGCACACTTGAAAGGGAAGGGCGGCGTCTTCAAGGCCACAGTTGGCTTGCAGCGGCGTTTCGGATCCGCGCGCGTTTTCAACACGCCGATTGCGGAAGCATGCATTGTTGGCAGCGCGCTGGGCATGGCCGCTCGCGGCTTGAAACCTGTCGCGGAGATTCAGTTTTTCGATTACATCTGGCCGGCGATGATGCAGTTGCGCAACGAATTATCTTTATTTCGCTGGCGCTCCAACGGAGCCTTCAAGTCGCCCGCCGTGATTCGCGTGGCTACCGGAGGCTATCTGACGGGAGGCGCGATTTATCACAGCCAGAGCGGGGAGGTGCTGTTCACGCACACTCCTGGAATTCGCGTGGTCATGCCTTCGACGGCGCTCGATCTTTGCGGCTTATTGCGCACGGCGATTCGTTGCGACGACCCTGTGCTGTTTCTGGAGCACAAGCACTTGTACCGCCAGCCGTACAATCGATCTCCCTATCCGGGCCCGGATTACACGATTCCATTTGGGCGCGCGCGTGTCGCGCGGGAAGGGGACGACGTGAGCATCATCACGTACGGCGCCGTCGTTCATCGCGCCGAAGTGGCCGCGGCACAACTCGAACGTGAAGGCGTTTCCGTGGAAATTATCGATCTTCGCTCGCTCTCGCCGTTTGATTGGGAGGCGATCGCCGCGACGGTTCGGAAGACCAATCGAGTGATTGTCGCCCATGAAGACATGCTGTCATGGGGTTATGGGGCCGAAATCGCCGCGCTCATTTCCGACAAGCTATTTGATGAATTGGATGCTCCAGTGCGGCGCGTTGCGGCCATGGACACTTTTTGCGCCTACCAGCCGACGCTCGAGGACGAAATCCTTCCGCAAACCAGCGACCTGGTCGTCGCCATTCGCGAATTGCTTGCCTATTGATGCGCGCCGGTTTCGTGGCGCCGGCGTCCCGCCGGCTCTTTGCCTTTGCTTCAAAATATGCCGGCAAGATGCCGGCGCCACAAATTCAATTCGTGAATTGTTTGAGTCGTGAGTCGAATAAGCCGCGCCAAATATCGAGTCCCTGCCAATCTATTGACTACGCATTGCAAAGCGAATCTTCGGCTGTTAGGTTGCTTGAGGTGCGCTCTGGAGGACTGCAATTTTAATTTGTGAAAAATGCGAAGCGGAAATTCCGGAAGGGGCCAGCGTCTGCCCAAAATGCGAAACACCCGTGAACGTCGGTCAGATCGGCCCGGTGTATGTTCCCCAAAGCACGCAGCCGCCGGCAGTTATCTCCGCGATCCCGGAACTTACCGCCTTGCCGCCACGGCCGGGATTTGCGGGGTTTTGGCTAAGAGCGATCGCGTGTATCATCGACACCATTCTCATCGTGACCATTTTTATTCTGGTGGCGTCCTTCTTTCCTTCTACTTTTGAAAAGTTGCTCCCCCCCAGCTCTACTTCGTTCATGGACATGCCGCGCCCCGCGCCTCTTGTGATTGCTCTATTGGCAGCGCTTGGGTGCCTGTATTACAGCGTGTTTGAGGCTTCGAGTTGGCAGGCGACGCCGGGGAAAAGAATCTTGAGACTCTACGTCACGGACCTGAACGGCCAGCGCATCACGTTTGGGCGCGCCGTAATCCGCAACTTAGCTCGGCAAATTTCGGGCATTTTCTTTATCGGCTATATTCTTGCGGCGTTCACGGAGAAGAAGCAAGCCCTGCATGATTTTATTGCCAGCTGTCTCGTGTTGCGAAGGCCGTAGAAAACATTCCGTGGCGCAGGCCTCAGCCTGTGGGGTTAGTCCTTGCAAGGTCAAAACCCCACAGGCTGAAGCCCGCGCTACTAAAAACCTACTCTTGTTTTTCAGATTGCCAGATGGGAATCGACTTGCCCATGCCGCGTGCGACGGCCATTTCGTAGACGCGCACAGCCGCCGCCAAATCCCAGGTTGCGATCCCATTCGATTTGAACAATGTGATTTGATCGGCGCTCGTTCTGCCGGGCGCTTTGCCGGCGACGATTTGCGCAAGCTCCTGCACCGCGTTCCATCGTGACTGATCTTCTGCGAACGCATGAATGAGGTCGCCCGCTTCCATCTTGGATTGCTCGATCGAGTCCACCACAATTTTATTTGCGCGGCCAACCGCCGCCTCGTCGAGTTCACGCTTCTGCGGCCAATTCGCGCCCATGGCGTTGATATGCATGCCGGGCGTGAGCCACGCGCCTTCGAGCACGACCTTCGTCGCGGAAGTCGCCGTGATAAGAATGTCCGCGCCGCGCACGGCTTCCTCGCCGGAATTCATTGCTTGGACAGTGACGCCGATTCGTTCGCTCATTTCGCGGCAAAACGTTTCGCGGCGCCCGGGATCGCGTCCAAAAGCGCGGACGCGCTCGAGGCGCCTCACCGTGGCCACGGCCTCCAGCTGCGTTCGCGCCTGGTATCCGGTTCCGATGATGCACGCGGTCCGCGCATTCGCATTCGCGAGATATTTTGTCGCGACGCCGCTGGCCGCTCCGGTGCGAAGTTGTCCCAGCGCATCGGCTTCAATCAGCGCCGCCATCTCGCCCGTGGTCGACCGGAAAAGCGGCACGACAAAACGTGCGAGGCCTCGCACTGCCGTATAAAGTTTTATTCCGAAATATCCTCGAACGGAATCGCCGGCCGCCATGTAATGCAGCAACGCGTTGTCCGGAAGCTTAATTCTACGCCGCGGGTGCAGCACCAGTTCGCCGTTGCCCTGTTGGCGCAGGGAATCTTCCACGACTTCCAGCGCGATGGGTATGGTCAAAAGAGAGCGAACATCGGCTTCGGTAAGAAGCAGCGTCATAGGGGCCCCTTATGTTCCAGGTGCATGCGAAATCGAAATACTTTCGGCGCCGAGGGATCGAATACAAGGAGCTCCTCGTGAGGCGTCACTACAATTTGAGGAGCCGCAATTTTGCCCAGGCTCGCCCCGAGGTCCGCGTCGAGTTTATGCTGTCCATCCACCGTCCAAACGCGAATCTCCGCGGAGGAAGGGGCCATCGTAAATACAGAATCGCCGGCCGTGGCAAAACCGCTGATGGGAGTTGATTCTCGCGACGGAGGATTCACCGCGGGCCAGGAAGCGATTGAGGAACCGTCGGAAGAAAATTTTTCAATGCGGCCGGTGCTGAAGTAGGCAACAAATACGAAGCTATCCGGTTGCGCCGAAACCCAGGAGGGCCGCTCGTCCGCGGAAATGGCTTTCTGCGGAGCCGGCCAGGATTTTATGAGACGTCCGTGAACGTTGAATTTCAGGACGCGCGAATTCGCAGCATCGGGCACATAGAGAGTGCCCTCTTCATCGGTGCCGAATCCGAGCGCGCCGGAAAAATGGCGCTGAGGGGCGGTCCGCCAGGTTTGAAAAAATGTCCCATCTGGAAAAAAGACATGGATGCCGCCCTGTTGAGGGTCGGCCACATAAATCGCGCCGCCCGCGTCCACTGCGATTCCCGCGGCATGTCGCAAATGCGGATCCTCAAAGGATTGCAGCGGGGTGCCGCTGGCTTCAAATTTGTGGACGAAGCCGCCGCCGGGATCGGCGAAGAAAATATTGCCCAACGAATCGACTGCTAATGCCACCGGCGCGTCAAGCTTGCCCGGGCCTTCGCCTTTATCTCCCCAAGCACCGAGGAATTCAAACGGCAGCGGAGGAGGCTGCTGGGATTTCGCCGCCGGGTTGGCGCGATTCCCGCAAGATATAAAAAAGAATACCGTCAGCAGTATTGTTTGAGGAAGTTTCCATCGCATCGAATCGGATTTTGAATTTGCCATTTTTAAAATTACATTCGGGAAATGCGTGAATGTTTTCAGTAGGACGGGCTTCAGCCTGTCTGGTTTTAGGTTTGCAAAATTCAAAAGCAGACAGGCTGAAGCCCGTCCTACTGGGGCCTGCGAGAACGCGCGGCGGCATCCTTCACCCGGCGTACGGACGTCTGATACATCACGTACGTTCTATCCGCGCCGCCTTCTTTCACATCGGAAAAGTGAAATTCAGGACCCTTCGCGCCACTGGCGGTGCGAATCGGCAGGCGCCCGCACAGATCGCTTTCCACGTACGCTGTTTCATAACGCTTGCGCGACGTGCTCCACGTATATACGCGCAGCATGGTGAAGTCGCAAGCGCCGCCTTCGCCGCCGTGCGATCCGGCAACCAGGTATTGCGGCACTTCGCCGCCGGAGCCATTCGGCACTCGATTCAGCTCGAACCAAGCCACCACGTGCAGATCGGCGGAACTGGCATAGTCTTTCACTGCGTCCGGCAAATCCAGTTCCACGAATCGCGCCAGCACCCAACCGGCAATCGGCCCGGCCGGCTCACCCAGCGCACCCGGGAGTGGTTGCGCGAGAACGGGTCCGGCGCTTACAGCGTCACCGGTCTCCGCTTTCACAACGGCCGGGGCGTTAACCGGCGGCGCTGTGCCATCGGCTTTCACCGGCTGCGAATCGATGGCGCGCAGGACGAGCAGCCAGTCTTCCTGCTTCGATTTTTCCTGGTCGCCGGCAGAGCCAGCTTTCCCTTCCTGCGAATTTTCCTCGGGTCCCTGCGGAGCCTCCGCCACGGCCCGCGCCAGGATCAGTACCCGCGTTCCTCTTCCGAACTGAAAGATGCGCTTGCCATCGCGGCCCGGCTCGACACGCAAGTTGCTTACGGTTTTCGTTCGGCCCAGCGCCTGGACGGGGAGTGTTCGCGCTTTCTCGAATAAAGCGGCGCTCTTTCCCCACAAGTCAGAATCCATCAGTTGCCGCGAATCGCGAATCCAACCAATCGTTCCCGAAGGCGTGCGCACTTGAACCGCTGGGCTCTCCACGCGGATGACTTCCACGCGGTCGCCGTAGTGCACCTGGCCGACGGATTCGCGTACTTGCGCGAGCGTATTCCAGAGGATGACGTCGCGGTCGCCTACGTATCCGACCGAGATGGCCTGAGGCGGGCCCGTATGAAGTTTCCAATACAACAGCGCGGCGAGGATGAGGACGATAGGAATAAATCCCGGGCTGCGCACGATCCGCCAAATCATTTATTGGTCTCCGAAAGTAATCCCCACGGCCCGCGCTGTGCGAACCATGCTTCCTTTTGGATCGACTTGCCTATTTTCGCCGACCGCTTCATCGAGCGTCACCGATTCAATTTCTCCGGCCCGCAGGCAAACCATTCGTCCAAACTCTCCGCGCGCTACGAGTTCCACTGCTTCGACGCCGAATCGAGTGGCCAGGATTCGGTCAAATGGGCTGGGCGATCCGCCGCGCTGAATGTGGCCGAGCACGGTCACACGCACATCCTGCTTCAGATGCGAGTGAATGGCGTCGCCGATTAAAATGCCAACCTGGCCGGGACGTGGCGCCGGAAAGGGCGTGCCCGCGGCATCGCAAGGAGGCAGCTTCACGCCTTCGGCCACGACGACCAGCGAGAATTTTTTGCCCGTGGCGGTCCGTTCGCGCAGCCTCTCGCAAATCGTTTCAATCGTGAATGGGATCTCGGGGATCAAGATCACATCCGCTCCTCCCGCGAGTCCGGAGTGCAGCGCGATCCATCCCGCGTCCCGGCCCATGACTTCGATGACCATCACGCGGCCGTGCGATTCCGCCGTGGTGTGCAGGCGGTCGATTGCATCGGTGGCGACGTGCAGCGCGGTGTCGAAGCCGAACGTGACTTCCGTAGCGGACAAGTCGTTGTCGATGGTCTTCGGTACTCCCACCACTGGAATGCCCAGACGCCCGAGATCGCGCGCGATGGTGAGCGTGCCGTCTCCGCCGATGGCAATGATCGCATCCATGCCCAGCTTCCGCGCGTTTTCAAGACACGTCAGCGAATAATCATGCGTGACTTTTTTGCCGCCCTCGTCGATCACGTAGCGAAACGGATTTCCGCGATTGGTGGTGCCGAGGATTGTGCCGCCGCGAGGCAAAATACCGGCAATCGTTTCCACTGTGAGCGGCATGGTGCGTTCCGTCCAAATCAGCCCGTCGAACCCGTCATTAATGCCGATGACGCGCCAGCCATGCCCCAAAATCGCCGCTCGCACTGCTCCGCGAATGACGGCGTTCAGTCCAGGGCAGTCTCCACCGCCGTTTGCAATGCCGATGGTATG